>NZ_JBFALJ010000030.1:107007-129304 GCF_040660195.1 Streptomyces sp. NPDC050147
CGGCGCCCTCCCCCCATACCCCCCGCGGGCCCGCCGGCCCCGAGGGGCGCCACCCCCCCCCCCCTTTCTGGCCGACCGCTGCGGCAGCAGCGGTCGACACGAGGGCGAGTTGGCGGCTACCTGACGTCGACGTAGTCGGCGGTAGTCGTGGCAGGGTGGGTGGTCGAGGTGTCGGCAAACGACCAGCGCCAGTACCCGTCGGTCGCTGCCTTCACGTTCGTCTTCAAGGCCCCGAGGCTGCCCGTGGTCACCGTCTTCACGGTGGTGTAGGCGCTGGAGCCCTTCTTCCGGAACTGCAGTTTCACCGGCTGGCCGGTGTAGCCGGCGTATTTGTACGTCTCCCAGTTCGCGCGGGTGAGGCTGCCGGTCACGGTCAGCGTCTTGCCCTTCTTTACGGGCTCCGGCGCGGCGTTGACCGTCATCTTGGCGTAGCGCCTTACCTGCACCGTGGCGGCGGCGTCCTTGCTCATGTAGTCGCCGTCGTTTCCACTGATCGAGACAGCCGCCTTCCAGGTTCCGGCTGTGGTGTTGTCCTGGGGATCGATCCGTGGGTGAAAGGTCATGCGGTAGGTGCACGTGCTGGTCGTAGGTGCACCGGCATGGGGTACACAGTTGCCGGTGGGGTTGTCCGGAATGACAAGACCCTTGGAGTCCTTCCACAGCGACGGGACGGTGAAGTCTTCCTTGATGCCCGAATCGTCGCTGGCGGTTACCTGGAGGGTGAACTTCTTCGCCTCCGTGGTGCCCAGGGCAATGTCGTGCCCCTTGTTGATGACCACCTTGAGTATCTGGGTATCGCCCTCGTGTTCGTCAGCCTGCGCGCCGCCCGGGACGGCGAGCACGGACAGGGCGCCAACAACAAGCAGCCACGACTGCACGCATACGCATCAGTGTCTTTTCCTCGACTCAACAAGGCCAACAACGCCTGGCATTAGGGCTGTCTGACCCGCCTCAGTGCTCCTGAGGCGTCGAAAACGACTCTTGAAGGCGTCAAACGGTTGTATTCAGAGGGGCCCCTCCTTCGGGACGGCGAGAGGTCGGTAGGGCAAGGTTGTGGAGGCAGCAGGGCGAGACTCGGGCCGTTGGGACGGACGGCGTCCCGGGTCGGGCCGGGCGGCCGACGCCGATGAGGGTGGCGGAGGCGAGGCCGGTCCAGTCGCCGTAGCCGAGCAGGTGCAGCCGCGGCTCGCCCGGGGCACACCTCCCGTCAGCGGGAATGTACCCGAGGGGCCCAAGATTTGTCGGGTTTGCCGGACTTGGTGCGTGGAGGGTTCCATCGAGGTCGCCACCGCGGTAACCGTGACGACGTGCTCTCCGTACCCGCGGGTTGGCCCCACCAGTAGTGCCGTGGGTGCCGATCCCCTGCCTCGAGGGAGATGAGGGCTCTTTGCTGCCCGCTTAAGATCCGCTTGTGATGGACATCCACGAGGAGCTGATCAGGCTGGAACGTGCTGCTGAGGAGGCGCGCTGCGCTTGCAGGTCTTGCCGGTGAGGAGTATTGCGGCGCAGGGGCGCCGCTGGTCGGACATTGCCGTCGAGTTTCAGAACGGCCGTCACGGCACACGCCGAGGGGGACCGGGTAGCCGCATCATGGGATCGAAATGGCTGCGAAGAGGGCGGTCCGGTATGTGGATGAGGATCCGTTCGAGTAGGGCGCTGCCCGTTGAACTGGCGGCTCTGGCGTAAGGAATCTGCTCGTCGCTGGTTGCGTTGGATCCGCCGTCGACCATCATGATCTGTCATGGTCCTTACCGATGTCGTCGCGGCCGTGGCCCTTACGAGCATTCCTGTGAGTGTGCTGGTGGGCCCGCTGGCAGGTGCGCACCGCCGTAGCGCAGTCGGAGGCGAACCACCGGGCGGCGCTGGCGGTTGCACAAGCGAGCCACCAGACTGCTTTAGCGGCTGCCGAGGCCAGTCACCAGACTGCTTTAGCGGCCGCCGAGGCGAATCACCGGAGCGCCGTAGAGATGACGCGCAAGCAGATGGAAGCCGAGCACGCGAGATGGATAGCGGAGGCGCGGCGGGCCGAGTGCAGGCTCTTTCAAAATGCCGTGGCACAGTTCCGGCGCGTCTTCCTGGCTGATGAGGTCACTACAAGGATGCGTATGACGCCTTGCACGACATCCATGAAGGCCGTCATGCGCTGCGCACCGTAGGGCCTGCTGAGGTGTCCTCGGTCGCCCATGAGATCAACAACTTTTGTTTGTTCATGACAGGACACGTCCATCGGGAACCGGGTAGTCCCCAGGAAAGACGGGCCGATTTGTGGCGAGCCCACGTGGCCCCGCTCCGTGCCGAACTGGACGAGGCGTTTGAACGGGCGAACGCCACCGGTTGGGTATAGAGGGAGAGCGCCTTCGCGCTTGCTCCTGCCAAGATCGAGTTCACCGGCCGTCGCCCCCGACTCCTGATCGACCAAATCCGCACCGACACGGACTACGTTCGCGAGATGGTGGACTACCTGGGCGCGGAGGACATGACTCACGTGAACGAGATGATGGGACTGTTCCTCGGGCTCGACTGGCCAGCGCGGCGGGACACAGCCTGCGGCTCCCGGTGAAAGGTGGAAAGCCCGAGGGGCGCACGCTCATTGCAGCAACCAGTCCGTGGCGGCGCTGCGATGGCCTCCGCGCGCTCGCTTCTGAAGCAGGCAAAGGGCAGCCCGCGGGGATGCTGAGGACCGGCGGGCCCTCACTTGCGAACAGTCTGCAACTGAGGGCCGCTCTGCGTGCCGGCCCATCAACGCCGGGGTGCGGGGCTTCCCGCGTCTGTTCCTGGGGTTCAACCAGCCGTTCCAAGGCGGGATCCGCGGCGCGGGCCCTCAGGTACAGCAAGACTGTGGGCCAAGGGCCAAGGGCCGACGGCCCCCAGATCAGCGCCGACCGGGGGCGTGTGTGCCTAGTTGACGGGCTCGGATTCCCCGCTGGTGAGCTCGGTCCAGGTGTCGGACAGGATCTTGTTCTCGACCTGGCTGATGTGCGCCGGCGTGTTCGAGGCTGCCGCTGCCACGACAGTCTCCCCGGTGCTCTTCAGCTTCACCGTCTTCTTGGTGCCGTTCTTCTCCTGCAGGCAACCTGTGATCCGAATCCAGTGGCGGCGGTCACGCCGCCAGTCGATGGCAGCCAGACGCCGCTTGAACTCGTCGAAGGACACCGCCGGAGCAGGCGCATACTGTTCCGCGATGATTTCGGTGAACCTTTTCACCAACTGCTCAGTCGTGTCGTCTCCGGTTGCAGTCTCCTTCTGCATCGCGTCCATGATCGGCCCGAGTTTGTCGCGCCGCACCTGGTTGTAGGACAGTGCGAGGGCCTTGAGGGCGAATGCCCATCCGTGAACGTACAGCCGCCGGTAGGTGTCGGCCTGCTTGGTGTCGCTCCAGGCGACACCGAACTGGCCTTCCAGCGTTTGCAGGAACTCGCGGCAGTACGGCAGCACCGCGTCGATGTGGTGGTGCTTGATGTGCTCGCGCTTGCGGTTGCCGTGGGAGATCACATTGAGCAGTATCTGCTCGAGCGTCGATGCGTCGACGATGTTTTGCACCGCAGTGAGCGTGGCCCCCGTACTGCGGCCGTCGGCGACGCGGTTTTCGAAGATGGTGCCCTTGACCGCCTGGTTGCGCAGCTTGGCCAGGGCGGATGAGGTGTCGAAGGTCGCCACCAAGTTGGTGTTCTTCTTGGTGCCGCGCCCGTTGCGATCTGCGAAACTCTGGGCTGCCGCATCGACGCCGACTTTCAGTTCGATCTCAAGTGTCACGAAGAAGGTGTCAAGTGCACCGCTCTGCATGGCGAGACGATTTTGCGCTGCTTCGAACAGGGCAGCGGTCTGGGTCTGTCCGTCGGCCTGCATGATGGGCCGCTTGGGCAGGTAGATCTCGCCGTAGATGGCTGCCGGGTTCGCTTCATCGAACGCGACGAAAATGGGCTGAGGATCCTCCTCGAACTCCTCGACCGACTGCCAGCCGGTGACGGTGGGAAGGTAGGCAACCCGCTCGCCGCGGACGGCCTCCAAGATGTACCGGCTGAAGTCGCCACGGTTGCTGGCTTTTGCGCCTTTGAAGTCGCTCTGGGTCTTGAGGTGGGCGGCCTTCATGCCGTTGGCCTCGTAGTCGACAGCGCGTGGCGGATCGGAAGGGTTGTACTTCACGAGGTCCGTAAACTGCTGCAGGCTGGGATGGACGGTGACGCAGATGCGGTATCTCTCTTTCGCACCTTTCAGGCACAGGGTGCCGCGGAAGGCGTGCCGCTTCTCTGTCTCATGCTGGAAGCGGTAGCGATGCTGCTCGAAGTTTTCTCGCGCTTCCGCGTCAGAGCTGACACGCAGGATGCGCAGACCCCCGTATGTGGCGTCCTCGGGGATGTCGTCGGTGTTGATCAGCTTCTGCTGGCTGATGAACGGCGTACTCATGGCGTCTCCTGCTGGTAGGGCTCGGCGCCTGTCGCGGCGAGCAGCCCGGACTGGCCGGGAATGACGGGAAGCGATGGGGGTTCTGCAGAGGTCGGGATGCCACCGGCGTGGGCAAGGACGGGCGGCAGGGCGACCAACTCGATCGAAAGGTTCATCCGCTCAACGGTGTAGGCGAGCTCAGGTTGAAATGCGAACGCTGCGATGACGCCACGGATCAGACAGTCGCTGCCGGCGGCCTCCTCAGCCCGACGTGCCATGGCCATGTAGACCAGGATCTGCCCCAGCGCCTCATAACTCGCACTGATCTTGAATTCCCACAGGCGAGTGACGTTGCTCCGATCAATCGTGCGCATGTCCGCGCGTACGGCCGTGCCGTCGTAACTGTTCTCCCGGGCGATGAGCAACTCGCCGGGACGGTGCTGGGCCAGTTCCGAGGCGTAGTAATCCCGCACTCTGCACTCGGGCTCATGAGGCCCTAACCGATCTCGCGTCATCACAGCCAACTCTCGCGTCTGTCAACTCGTCTCTCAGTGAGGCTAGTTGCTGCCTCGACAACCCACAAGCGAATCTCGGAGATTTGAACGTATGACGCCGAGGTAGTTGCGTGCATGCGCAGTTGTACCGGTGCCGACAGCCTCCTGGTCGGCTGGCCCGCCATGGTGGGACCGTCGACCGGCGGGGTGTCCGGGCGGCTGCCCGCCCTAACATCACCCGCCCTTCAGCACCTTGGTGGCGGCCTCGCTCTCCCGCTGGCGCAGTAACGCTAGCTAGTGCTGTGACCGCCTAGGTTCGCCGGTTCGGCGGTGGTAGCTGTTGGATGTGTGGTGACGCCGATCCGACTGCTGGAGGCGCGGTGGCCGAGCCCGTCCGTGTGCGCAGACTGACCGACCAGGAGGGGCAGAAGCAGAAGCTGCAGCAGATTGTGCGCCGGGGCAGCACCAGTTCGGTGCGCTATCGGCGGGCGATGATGCTGCTGGCTTCGGCTGGCGGGAACCGGGTACCGGTGATCGCACGAGTCGTGGCAGCCGACGAGGACACCGTCCGGGGCGTGATCCACCGGTTCAACGAGATCGGCCTGGCCTGCCTGGTCCCTCGCTGGGCGGGAGGCCGTCCCCGCCAACTCAGCCCTGATGACGAGGATTTCGTCATCAGGACGGCCACCACCCGCCCGACCAGACTCGGCCAGCCCTTCACCCGCTGGTCGCTGCGCAAGCTCGCCCCCTACCTGCGCACGGTGCACGGCCGGGTGATCCGCATCGGCCGCGAGGCCTTGCGGTGCCTGCTCGCCCGCCGCGGCATCACCTTCCAGCGCACCAAGACCTGGAAGGAGTCCCCGGACCCCGACCGGGAAACGAAGGTGGACCGTATCGAGTACGTCCTGGACCGCTTCCCTCACCGGGTGTTCGCCTTCGACGAGTTCGGCCCGCTCGGGATTCGTCCCACCGGCGGCGGCTGCTGGGCCGAACAGACCCGGCCCGGCCGGCTGCCGGCCACCTACCACCGCACTCACGGGGTGCGGTAATTCCACGGCTGCTACTCGATCGGTGACGACCGCCTGTGGGGCGTCAACCGCCGCAGGAAGGGCGCCGCGAACACGCTGGCCGCACTGAAGGCGATCCGCGCCGCCCGGCCCGACGGCGCCCCGATCTATGTGATCCTGGACAACCTGTCCGCCCACAAGGGCGCCGACATCCGGCGCTGGGCGACAAAGCACAAGGTCGAGCTGTGCTTCACCCCGACCTATGCCTCCTGGGCGAACCCGATCGAGGCGCACTTCGGACCACTGCGGCAGTTCACCATCGCCAACTCCCACCACCCCAACCACACCGTGCAGACCCGGGCCCTGCATGCCTATCTGCGGTGGCGCAACACCCATGCCCGCCACCGCGACATCTTGGCCGCCGAGCGCAAGGAACGCGCCCGCATCCGCAGCGAGAAGGGCATCCGCTGGGGCGGGCGCCCCCTCAACGCTGCGGCCTGACCAGCCAACGCAGTGATCGTTTCCGACCACGGCACGAGTCTGCAGTCATGCCTGAGATCCTCATCCGACTCGCCTACGCGTCCGACCCGGAACTCTCACCCGCCATCGCCCGGTCGAGGATCGCCGCAACGACCTCGGACTTGGCGTCGGCGTAGTTCTGCATGTACTCCCAGGACTGCAGGGAAAGCGACCGTTTGGCGTCGGCGTACAGCTTGCGGTCGCTGCTGACCGTGCGCAGCCGGTCGCGGAAGCGCAGCATACGGACGGCTTCCTGGCAGCCCTCGGGCAAGACGTGCAGGTTGGCCGATTCGACGCTCGGGTCGAGGTGGTGCTTGCGCAGTACGCGGTGCTCGTACCATTCAGGCTCTCGGATAACGAGCGTGAAGCCAAGGCCTTCCAGGGCCGGTACGTAGCACGCCTCGTCACCGGGACCGGGGACGGTCAGGAGCATGTCGATGACCGGCTTGGCGGGCAGGTCCGGCACGGAGGTGGAGCCGACGTGCTCGATCCGGTGGTCGACGTGGCCGAGGCGCTCACGCATGCGGGCGGCCTCCCGCTCGAAGACCGCGGGCCACCGCGGGTCGTACTCCCGCAGCGTGACCTGGCCGTTGAGCTTGGGCGGCGCGACAAGGTGGGCCGCCTCGATCTCCTCGGCGGTCATGGGAATGCGCGGGACTTCCTCATCGGGCCGTTCGGACATGGGAACTCCCGTCTGCACTCTGGGGCCACGAAGCCAGGGCTCTCGGCACCAAATTGATGGCTCGCCGTCCCGGCGCGGTTGGTGGTCATCCTTGCACCACCGCAGATCCAACCGCCACGACCACCAACCCAGCGAACCTATGCGGTCAGAGCACTAGCCGCAGCGGTCTGGTGGCGGGTGGTCGTACACGATCGTCTGGCCGGACTGCTCGGTGGACGAGGACCCCGAGCGGGAGTTGAACGGGACATCCTCGATCGCGACCCACCGTTCCTCACCATCCGTCCCTACTTCGCCGGCACCACGTACGCGGGCGGTGGCATCACGGCCGTCGACTACCACCAAGCGGTGCCCGTGGTCGTCACCGAGCTGGAGCGGATCACGGCCGATCCGGATGGGGCGGCGGGGAAGGTGTGGCACAGGCTCGGGCGCGAAGAGTGGCAGACGCTGACCGACGCCCTGGACAACCCCGACGGTGACCGGCTGTACGTGGTGCAGGCGGAGCAGGTCCGCAAGCGCCAGAGGGAGCGTGAAGCCGCGGCCCGAGAGGCGCAGCGGCCCATGTGCAGGCGCTGCGGAGCGAAGTTCACCGACGACCGCTGGGACACGGTGCGGCACCACCCGCGGATGCAGCACCGCGAGCTGTGCGGGCCGTGCCTGGACGAACACTGGCAACAGGTGAGGGCAGAGAAGGCCGCCCGGATACAGGCGGAGGAAGCCGTGGCGCGGGAGGCGGCCGAAGCGAAGGCGAAGAAGGGCCGCGGCCTGTTCGGGCGTCGCGGGTAGGCGCAGGACGCGACGCTAACGAACTCGGTGCTCTACGTTCCCGCCCGCTCGGTCCCGCGACCGCGTCTCCAACGGGGAGACCACGTGCGGCCGGGCGGAGAGGACCGTCACCATGACCTTCACCGAGCCCGGCCTGTACGTACGCAACGGCTTCGCCGAAGGGCCGCTCGCCGACGCCGCGCTGTCCCGTGCGGCCCGCGCCGGGCAGCTCATCGACGATCTGCAGGAGCAGGCGTCCACGATGACCGACAGCCAGCTGCGCGACGGCGTGTACCGGGCGCTGCGCCGCTTCACCCAGGAGCAGCCGCCCACGTGCCAGGTCGACAGCATCACCGCGCTGATCCGCCGCGGGGTGCGCATCCACTGGCCCGCCTCCGACCGTCTGCCCTGCGCTTGACGCCCGCCCCGCGGGAGGGCACCCCGCGCCCTCCCGCAGGACGGGAGAGGCCGGACTGTCGGTCGCCGCCGGCCGGAGGAGATAGAGGACGGCGTCGCCCTGACCACCGAGCTGGGGCGGTGGCCAGGTGGCCGGGCGCTGTACGACCCGCTCCACGGCGAGCCTCGCCCGCCGGGCGGCCCGGGTGTGGTGTGCCGCTTCCACTACTCCGGCGACACGCCCCTGACGGCCGCTGCCTACGGCTTGCCTTCGGTCAGCTGGGCGGCGGTGTTCTCGATCCACAGCAGCGTCCACTCGACTCCGGCCTGCCACCCGGGTTCCGCGCTGTCGTAGCGGCCTTCGGCGTCGGCGCGGATGTTGGCGGCGAGGGCGCGCAGGTCCTTGTGCAGTCCCTGCCGCCGGGCCGTGTCCACGGCCCGGATCATTTCGTCGGTGATGTCACCGGGGCGGAGTGCGCTCATCGCCCCACCTTGGACGACGCCCCCGCCGATGGCCATACCGTGAGATCACCGAGCTGGACGCTGCCACGGCGAAGCTCTGGTCAGCTGGTGATCTCCCGTGGCAGGCTCGGGGCTTTCCAAGCGAGGGGAGCATCTGGTGGAGGGTTTCGCGGATGCGGAAGGCGACGTGTGTCCCGACTGCGAGGCGGGCCCGAGTCCGGAGAACGCCTGCGTCGGGGTGGGGATGCCGATCCAGATGTGGCATACGCCCAACTGCCCGCAGTGGACCGTCATGCAGATCGGCTGGGAGGCAGGCTCCCGGCGCATCAAGGAACAGGATGCGTGGGCCAAGGACGTCTTCCCGACCGCGTGTGAACGCCTGAAGCAGGCCGCCGCCGCGATGCCGCCGGGCACGCACGCTCAGCCGTTCGCCGACGCGCTGACTGAACTGGTCCAGGCGCAGGCCGTCACCACCGGCTTCGTCGTCCTGCACCGGTGGGTGGAGATCCTGGAGCGCCACTTCCCGCCCCAACTGCCTGACCCCAACCACACCACCGAGTAGCCGCACCCAGGGCGGCGAGCTCTCGCTCAACAGGTGAAATGCTCGTCGCTGAGCAGCGGCAGAGATGCCGGGCCTTTCGAGGTCAGGGCTCTCGATCCGGCCCGCGACCAGGGCAAAGGTGGTCCGCAGGCTCGCGCTGGCCTCCGGCGTCGAGCGGTTCTCCACGCATACCACCCGGCACCTGTGTCTGACCGATCTGGCCCGCATGGGCTGGGAGTTGCACGCGATCGCGTCCTTTGCCGGGCACCGTCCACCCTTCAGTACATCCACCTCTCCGGCCGGGACCTGGCCGACAAGCTGGCCCGCGGCATGGATCACATTCATGCCTGGCGAATACAGATGCTCACCGCCCCGGCGGAGGTGTCGAAGCGAGGGCGCCGTCGCTGGCCATCGCCACCGAGGACAACGATGGTCACTGGTCCTGGCCGATCGTCCCGGACCATTACGACACGACCGCCATGGTCCGACCTGCTGAGGCACGTGCCGTCTTTGAGCTCGGCCTCCGCAATCTTCGCCGGCTGCAGTACCACGACCCGGCCGAGCCGGGCTGGCACGTGATCGCACGGCTGCTGAGACCGCTCGAGGCGGTCAACGCCGCACTCGACTCACCGCCCACTCCGCACCGCCGCCGGGCCATGCTCGACGTGATCGCCCTTCTGCTGACGCACAGCGCGGAGACCGGACGGGTCTACTGGGGCTGGACCACGCAGGAATGGACCCGTCTACTCGGCCGCACCCAGGCCGAGTTCCACCAGCACGCACCCGCCTGGGTCGGGGATGAGGTCCGCCCCTACCTCGCGGCGCACGCCTATCTGCTCGGCTCCTTCAACGAGTTCCACCAGCTTGGCAGCTTCCAACGCCTCACACTGTCGTGGCGGATCTTCGGACGAGACCGCGTCACCAGCGACATCGCCCGGGTCCGCACGGTCCTCCGGGCCTGGGGCTATCAACTGGGTCAGGACGACGACACGTTGCTGCCTGCAGTCGCCTGCCAGCTGCGGTGACGTGCACCGCCGTTACTCGCACATCGATCCCGGGTAAGAGCACATCCTCGACCGCGACGACCCCCATGCCAGGGCAATCCCCGCAAGAAACGTTCCCGCACTCGGACAACAACCTGGGGATTCACGGAATAGCGGCCTGAACCCAAATACGCGATCGTCCACACCGGCTGTCAGTTGTCCGGTCAGGAACCGCGAAGCGCGGCTGGATAGATCAAACGAGGACGGGCTGACACGCGAAGCCCCTGACTACGTAGATGATCTTGTTCGATATCCGCCTGCCAGGAGCTTCGTCATTGCGCAGTGCTGTTCAACCCGCGGTCAGCTCCGACGGCTTGGACAAGGGTGAACTCGGACTGCAGTCAGCGTTCCGACTATTCAGTGATCATCGACGTTGTGCATGTGGATGTGATCGGCTTGCTATTCTCGCTCAGGCAGACTTCGATCCATTCGCTCTGGCCGTTTGCGAGATTCGGAGGCTTGAATTCGATGCCGCCGCCTCCATAGCCCTGATTGAATGCCTTGAAGTACGTATTACCGTTAGGGTGGTCGACTCTCAGGAAGACTCCGTGTCCGTCTTCGCGCGTGTCGGCGACAGTGAAACTGTCTGCATCCTCGCTGATGTGAGGGTGGTAATAGTCATTCCAGTAAACTTTCCCACCGCCGCCCGACGGTGAAAACCACGCGCCGTGGGGGGTGTCCCCGGCTGCGAATGCGGAACCCTGCGAGCCTAGGGCCAGGGATATTCCTGCGACCGCCATGACGACAGTCTTTATGCGGTTACTCATGCCCATCTTTCCTTCCTGAAGTTATTCGGTAATATTCCACGACTGACACAGAGAAGAAACTGGCCTGCCATTGTCCGTCAGACAGATTTTGAGTTTCCCTGTTGTGTTGTCTTTGAGATTAGCGATACCCAAGTGGACCCCGTTGCTGCCCGTCCCGTTAGTGTTTGTTTCCGAATAGGTCGTACCATTCGGGTGGCGGAATGATGCGTAGACGCCGTGGCCGTCACTGAGGGTGTCGTAGAGATAGAAATCATCCAGATCGGCAAGCGTGTCCGGATGGAAATCCCACCAGTCGACCCGAGCTTGTGCCCGCAGAGGGGGGTCTATGTAGTAATACGCGGTCGGATTTGCATCTAGCGGTTGCAGCTGATCGGAATTAGCTTGCGATGGAGTTGCGCCTGCAACCGATGAGAAAATGATTGCGGCGAGGGAAGTCGCAACGCCCAGAGATGACAGCGCAATCTTGCGCATAGAAAGTCCCCGTCCTGGATAAGATAACGAATCCGACACCGGCCTTGTGGTCTATGTGATGACGGCGGGGCAAGAAGACCACGTTTTAGATTTGAGCGTCAAGGGGTCTCATCGTTAGCCGAGTGGGATGATTGTGCCCTGTTGTCCCCCATTGTGGTGGATCGGACGCGGTGTCCTTGTCCGCGTCAGGATTTGGGCGTTCTTTGGGGGTATCGGGACATACTCTCGTCACCTTCGCCCGACAGGGCTTGCCTCCGCATGGTCCATCTGAACAGGCCTTGCTCCGTGGGGGGTTGGCGAGTTCCAAGCGTTCGTGAGAGGGCGAAGGGATTGGGTTGCGGCCGAGCGTGTCGCTTCCCTTCGGCTTCGCAGTGACTGTCCGATATCAATTTGTGACAGAGGGTTAAGGCAGTAAATGTACGATACGCCTGGTGTGTCAATGATCTAATGCGGCTATCGCTCAACCGCGCAAGTCAGCGGTTTGAGAGGTTTGCGAATCGTGCGTCGGACGTCGAGTCGGATCTTCCGGCGCATTTGCGGGGTGGTTTTGGTGGTGGGGGGTGCCGTCGATGCGAAGGGCTTCATGTCCCGGAGCGTTGGCGTAGCCAATTATGCAGAAATTGAAGGCCGCGGCTTCTTGAGCGTCGATAATTTCTCTGCGCTCCTTGGGGCATCTTTGCGTTCCTGCGCGCGGGCTTGCGTGGCGCATCTGTCCCGGCTGATGGCTTAGCCCGTGCCGGGCGCCAGACTTGAAGGCGGGCTGTACTCGTCTCCCGGCCGCAAGGGCCACGCTGTGCGTCTCACTCGACCAACTCCCCCACGCAGGTGCGCAGCGCCTGCGTCCGGTGCGGACTGCCCACGCCATCAGCGGTGTGGGAGACCCCTGAATTCAAGGAGAGTCGTTGAGATTCCTCAGACGGGCGCGAGCCCCACTGGCTGTGGTGGCAGCCGGATGTGTACTCGCCGGGCTGGTCCAGGCCACGGCCTGGGCGGATGAGACGGTCGGCAAAACCCCGACAGTGCAGCAGCCGGAGAAGAAAGAACCTGATGTGGTTCCGTCAGCTGAGCGCGCTGAGCTGCTGGGCAAGGACTGGAGGAAGTCTGATGACCTGGCTTGGACGACCACGAGCGATGCCAACGGCTTCCATCTGCTGACCGCCGATGAGAAGGACGGGTACGCGTGGCGTACGGCGGCCTCGCTCTCCGAACCGGGCTTCGACACGGACAGCTGGATCGGCAACGCGTGTGTGACCGGATCGGGTAAGCGCGCGGTAGTGGCGTACGCGCCACGCACATTCACCAACAAGCCGGATCTCATGGCTCGCGGTGCGTTCACGGCGGTCGTGGAACTGGCCACCGGCAAGGTAACCAAGCTGCCCCTGCAGGCCTCGCTGTCGTACTACAGCCCCGGCTGTGGTGTGGGCGAGAACGCGGTTCTCACCCAGTCCGGGGGCGAGGACAAGGCCTCCACCCGGCTGTTCAAGCTCGATGCATCAACGGGCGCGTTGGCCAAGCCAGTTGAGACCAAGGGCCAGGTGACCTCTGCTGTCGCGGCGAAGAACGGCTCCATCGTCGCTGCTTTCGGCGCGCAGGTAGTCAAGGTCGACGCCAAGGGCAAGAAGACCTCTCTGGTCCACACCGACGCTGTGCCCTACGAGCTGGCCCCGGATGCCCAGGGCGGCATCGTCTTCCTCGACAAGCAGCCTTTGTCGAAGGGCAAGTCGGCGGGCGAATCCTCCGCCAAGGACAGCAAGACCCGAGCCAAGCGGATCACCGCCAGCCAGGTCGCCCACCCCGACGCCAGGCGGGCCAGGGCGTCGCTGCTGGCCCAGGGGCCGCTGACTTCAACTGGGCTGACGCGTAGCGCCGGCACCGTCTACTTGACCGGCAAGGCAAAGCCCGTCTCCGGCAAGCAGCTGCCCAAGACCGTCCGGCACTTGGCGAACACCCCGAAGGACGCCAAGGTCACAGCGCGCGGTGACGCGGTTTTGACGGCAACGTCCTGGACCGACGGTCAGGGCGCGCTCATCCGGGCGAAGAACCCTGACGCAAGCCGCCCGGTCAATGTCGAGATGACCGTCCTGGACAGCGGCAAGAAGACGAGCTTTACCGTCGACCCCGCCAAGCGGCTCAGCACCAGCATCAGCCAGGGCAAGAAGCGCACCCCCGCGCTCCGAGCGCCCAAAGGCTCCGACACCCCGCAGGCCAAGGCCGGTGCGAGTGCCCTGGCCGCCGATGGGCGCAAGGAGATCGTAGAGTCGGAGCGGGTCTGTTCCGTGCCCCGCAACGACCCGCGGAACCAGGCGATGCAGCCCAAGCCCCGGCAAGTGGAATGGGCTGTCAACCAGGCGATCAACGACGGGCTGAACAAGCACATCAGCCGTCCGGCGAACTGGAAGGGCCTGGGTATGCCCGCCTACCAGCCGCAGACCCTGTTCCCCGCACCAGCCCTGGAAGGCGGCGGCAAGATACCCGCGCAGGTGATGCTCGGTATCACCACGCAGGAGTCCAACATGTGGCAGGCCTCGCGCTCGGCCGTGCCCGGTGTGACGGGCAATCCACTGATCGGCAACTATTACGGCATCGACTACTACGACGGCGAGTCGCTCAACGACTGGGACATCGACTGGGCCGAAGCCGACTGCGGCTACGGCATCACCCAGGTCACCGACCACATGCGCATGGCCGGAAGGGAAGACGGCCACGGCGGAGCCGCCTGGCCGTACGAGAAGCAGCGCGCGGTCGCCCTGGACTACACAGCGAACATCGCGGGCGGTCTGCAGATCCTGGCCTCCAAGTGGAACCAGACCCGCAAGGCGGGGCTCCAGGTCCACGACGGTGACCCGAAGCGGCCGGAGAACTGGACCTTCGCCCTGTGGGCCTACAACTCCGGCTTCTACGCCAACAAGGGTGACGGTAGTCCGTGGGGCGTGGGCTGGGCCAACAACCCCGCCAACCCCGAATGGGACGCCGGCCGCACCCCGTTCATGGAGGATGCCCTGGGTAACGAAAGGGCTTCTGACGCCGCGCACCCACAGGACTGGCCCTACCAGGAGAAGGTCCTGGGCTTCGCCGCCCACCCGCCCTCGTTCCTCGAGTCCCCCGGCAAACTGGTGCCGGCCTTCCGGGCAGCATGGTGGAACGGCACCGGAGGCGACGCCACCGTCGCTGGCAGTGCCAAGCAGAACCGTGCCAAGGTCAAGCCGCCGGAGGACACCTTCTGCGGCCCGGGCAACAGCTGCGACCCAGGCAAGATCAGTGACAGTGCAACCACCGACAGCGGACCCTGCACACGCAGTGACTACAAGTGCTGGTGGCACATGCCGGTTGAGTGGAAGTCGGACTGCGACTACTCCTGCGGCAATGAGTTCGTCCGGTTCAACAGCACCTACCCCGAGGAAGCAGACGGCACCGCCTACCCGCCCAACTGCAGCACCACGGGTCTGCCCTCCGGCTCGATGATCATCGATGACGTGCCGGAGGGAACTCCCTCGGTGAGGCCGGGCTGCAGCAACAGCGGCTGGACCAACCAGGGCTCCTTCTCCATCGACTTCGGCGAAGGGGAAGCAGGCGGCCACCCCTCGAACTCCTATACCCGATGGCCCTCAAAGGTCGACCTGCACCAGCTCGGGGCAGGTTTCGGCGGCCACTTCTACTTCGGCCACACCCGCAAGGCCGACACCAAGGGCAACCGGCTGAAGTTCACCGGAAGCTGGACCCTGAACAAGGCCGTCAACGGTCCGGCGAAAGTCTGGGTCCATCTGCCTGATCACGGCGCCCACACCCAGCTGGCCAAGTACAAGATCGAAACCGCCAAGGGGACGCGCTACCGCACCATCAATCAAAAGGGCGACAAAAACCGCTGGGTCACTCTCGGCGCCTTCCTCTTCGACGGCGCACCAAAGGTCTCGCTGAGTACCATTGCTTCCGACGGCAGCGGTGACGAAGACATCGCCTTCGACGCCATCGCCGTGGACCCGATCAACGGCACTTACGTCCAGGACACCGTGGACGCAGTCGCCTTCTTCGACGAGGATCAGAACATCGACGGCGCGGCGAGTATGCAGCCGCTCAACACGCCGTTCAAGAGCCGTCAAGCACTCTACGACTGGGGAATGAAGACCTCTGGCGCGGTGATGGCGGAGCCCACCTGTGCTGGCGGCCCCAGCCAGGACTGCGTCATGCCGGAGACCAAAGCGGCCATGACGAAGTGGCACGACGCGGTCAAGACTGCGGGGACCGACCCGGTCGACCACCCCGACGGCAAGGGCATCACCAACTGGATGTACTACTCCAACCCCTATACCGACCGGCCTACCAGCGACACCAAGCCGTCACGGTTCGACACTGACGACAGTGCCTACAAGATCCGCAACAAGGTGACGGTGTCGTATGTGAAGACCGACGACGGTAAGATCGTGGAGGGGAGCGAGTTCGTCGAATACGACAGCCGGACTGCGGACACTCACCTGCCCTCCTTCGTCATGGAGACCTTCAAGGCCATCCAGAAGGACTATGGGGTCCCCGCGCCGGACCTCAACTACGACGCCGTCGACCTCAACGAGCACAACGGTGTGGTGAGCACGACCGACACCAACACCACCGGCATCCTGCCGGGCCGGGAGTACGCGTCCATGGGCAAGAAGCCGGTCATCGTCGACGCTAGCGGGAACCCGGTCACGGACGGCAGTGGCACCTGCGTCGCCGTCCTGCACACCTCCGGTGGATCCATCGGATACCGGCCCATGCTCGGCGTCAAGAGTGCGACCGACGCTGCCTTCGACTGGAAGTACAAGATCCACAACGACGTCAAGACCAACCTAAAGGTCGCCGACGTGGCGGGGGAGATCTACAACGCCATCTTCAAGCCCGGGATGACAGGATCGCTGTACAACGCGGCTCCTCCCATCTGGCAGGAACTCAACTTCCAGTCCTGTGCAAACGGAACGATCAAGAAGAACAGCAACAGGCCACTGCTCCGATCCAGCTTCATGCCCAGCCAGTACCTCTACCGCAACGGTAAGGCTATGGGCTTGGACGGCACACTGTCAGGCAGCAAGGCGCCTGTGGTCAGCGGCGACTTCAAGAAGTTCAGTGAAGCAGCCGAGATAGATGTTGCGGACATGCCATACGGCGACTGTAGTTCCGGTACAGATCAGGGCGGAAACCCTTGGGGCATCGACATACTCGACCCTCCAGAAGCGAATCCGTCAGGCCACTTCTGTGTGGACTCCGGCTTGAAGCCAGACCCTGATTTCAGCGACTGAGAGAGAATCCAATGGCACTGTTGCTCCCTTTGTGGGCCGTGGTCTCCCTGGCCTGGGCCGCGCTCGCATGGCTGTTCCCGGCACATCGATTCCTGGGGCTGGCAATTGCGGTGGTCCATCTGGCTCTGTCCGTTTCCGCCGTGCTCCTCGGCATCGTCGAGGGCGTATCGGATGACGGGCTGCCTCAATGGATCATCGTTCCGGGAATCATGTCCGCTGTGATCCGGGTGGCCGTCGAACTCAGGGGCGTCCACGGCAAACGACAGTGACATGGCATCGGGCCTCCTCTCCGGGTTCCTGGAGAGGAGGCCCGACGTAGTTTCTCCACTTCGCCGGTCTCGGTGCCGCGCTACTGCGGGCAGCTCGAGCCAGCGCCCTGTTTTCGGTCCACGAGGGCCGGAAAACAGGCCACCAACCCAAGGCTTCTACTCTCACGTGCCGCTCGGCTCGTAGCGCAGACCCGCGGCGAAGATGGCCTGGGCACCATCCAGCGCGGAGAGGTCCACGAGCGGGTCACCGTCGACTAGGAGGAGATCCGCGCGGTAGCCGGGGGCGATCTTCCCCGTGACCGCCCCCAAGCCCAGCGCAGCGGCCGCCTGCGACGTCGCCATGTCGATGATCGAGGCGTTCGCCAGGCCCAGGTGCGCGTAGAACGACAGCGCGGCCACCAAGCCGTCGAATCCGGCGCGCTGTACACCCGCGTCCGTACCCGCGACGAGGCGAACCCCCGCCTCGGCCATCTCCCGTACCAGATCGAACATCGCGTTGGTGCGTTCCTCGCCGAAGAAGCGCGGGAGCATCTGCCAGTGCGGGCTTACGGCCGGGCAGACGGTGATGCCCTTCGTGACAATCTGCTGGACCACGTCGGGACGGAAGTCCAGGCCATCGCTCGACATCCAGGTGCAGTGCTCGATGGTGTCGACGTCTGCCTCGACGGCTGCGGCGATGCCGTCGGCTCCGTGGGCATGGGCCGCGACGGGCACGCCCGCCTTGTGGGCTTCGTCCACCAGAGCGGCCAGTTCCTCCGCCGTGAACTGCGACTGAGGGACGCCACCGCGCAGGTACGGTCAGCTCCACGGCAGGCAAGAGGGCACACACCACCGGACCCAGGGGGGCCAATGGGCGTGGAGAACGGACCGCAGAGCATCCCGTGGGGCGGCGAGTGGCGACGACACCTCCGCTCCGATGCCGAGATGGATCTCGTGCGCTCGTGGATGCGCCGTGTCGAATGCCCGACCTGCAAGGTGGCCGCAGGGCAGGCCTGCCGCACCAAGGGCGGCCGCCCGACCAACGAACACCGTGCACGCCGTGACGCCGTCGGCCCCATCCCGTACGCGAAGTGGCGAAAGGAGGGCCTCATCCCGGAGCAGCGGACGTACACGATTCCGGCCGTGCTCAAGGAGTCGGAGAAGGCCCGCGCCGACTTCAACGTGGACCCGCCTTGGCCGACGGGGTGGCGGTCGTCCGCATGTTCCTCGCCGACCGACTCGGGTTGTTCCTCCAGGGCGAGGAGGCCATGAACCGCATCGACGACGCCGTGCGCAAGCTGATCGAGGTCCGCGGCCCGGTGGGGACGGCCGACGTGGTCACTGTCCTTGCTCACCAAGTCGCCTCGCTGCTGGCTGCGAGCGCCGGCCCCGACGGCGATCCAGAGGCCCTGTTCGACACGGTGACCGGTACGCAGGTCGACATGGCCCGCAAGATGCAGAAGATCCAGAGGGAGCGCGCCGAGGGTTGACCCGGCCGGCTCGCTACGCCTGGCCCTGCTCCTGGGTTTCACCGGCAGCGGCGTAGCGGGTGAGGTCGACACCGGCCGAGCGGGCTTCCTTGAGCCGGATGGACACCAGACCGGTGGAAACATTCAGCTCGCGCGCGATCTCGTAACCCTTCAGCCCCTGCCGGTGCAGCTCGACGATCTGGTCCCGACGTTGCCGGGAGCGGCCCTCGTACGCCGCGCGTTCCTCAGCGACCATGCGCACCACCGTCCGCGGGGACACTCCGAACCGGTCCGCAAGTTCACGGGCCGTCACCGTACGGCGCTCACGGCTGGGTTCCTGCGTCACGACGTCCCCCTCATGTACTCCAGCATTGCTGCGGCGCGCTCGTCCCGGCGCGCAGCTCGTACTTGCCCGGAAGCCTTCCCGCCCTTGGCGCCGCCCTTCTTGCCGCGGGCGGACTGGATGGCGACGAAGGTGGCCTCGTAGACAGCTGCGCCGTCCTTCCACATCCTCGACTTGGTCGTGATCCACCGGTGGATGCTGTTGGCGATCGCGCGGGCCTCAGATGTCGGCAGCGGCTCCGTGAACTCGGCGTTGCGGGTGTGTACTTCGGCGTGGATGGCGGTGTGGAGGGTGTCGGGGCTGCCGAAGTGGTGGCGTACCTCGCGGTACGCCCAGGTCCGTGCCGTCTCGAAGATCGAGCAGTTGCGCCCCAGCCCGGTGATGTTGGTGCGGAACCGCTTGGTCTCACGCCAGCGCGAAGGCGGCATATGGCCATCCAGCGCCTCCTCCAGGCCGCCGAGCGTGTGGAGTCCGCCGTGGAGCCACTCGGTGCTCCAGTCCGTGTGCAGCGGGTTCTTCGTCATCAGCCCCGAGTACGCCGCATCGCCGTCCAGCGCGCGGCGCAGGCCCTCGGTGACGGCGGCGGCGTAGGCCAGTGGCTTGCGCCGGGCGTACTCGGTCCGCGTCACCGCCTCCGCCAGCGCCCACACCGCATGAGCATGTCCACTCACCGGGTTCTCCACGACCGCGTTGGGCAGCGGATGCGACCCCACCGACGACACCGCCCGCAGCACCGCATCCGAGTGGTCCACATCCACGACGAGATCCACGACGAGAAGATTGCTCACCGCCGACGGGTTCGCCTCCACGTACCGACGCGTCATCGCCACCGGCCGCCGCTCCCGCCGGATCCCCTCCTGCAGCCGGTTCGTCGCATACGGCCGCAACGGCAGCCACAACTCGTCCCACTGCGCCACCGGCAACTCCACACTCATGCGCTGATCATCTCGGTCCGGCCGAGCGGGGAGGTACGGACACGCCGCAGGATTCAAAGTGAGTCACGAAAGCCAAGTCAGATGGTTCCCGCCCACGCGCCGCTCGTTCCCGCTGGAAGTCTTCAAAGTACGCCACGAAGACCAAGTCAGATGGTTGGGCTTCCCCACCCGGGGAAGCCCAAGACCGCTTGCCCCAGGGAGCCACAGATTCAAGGTCCAAGTCGGCTGGTTCAGCTCCCTGCCGGGAACCACGACCTCCCCCGACTGCTTGACCAGCTCCGGCCGCCCCGTAGTTCGCCGGGGGAGCACCTCGAAGATCCCAGGGCCTACACGCACACCAGTGCGATGCCGCAGCTCAGAACCCCCGGGCATCGCACCTCAGTGCGTGTAGGCCCTGGGAGCGGCGCCGCTGGCCCCGGACAGCGAACCCCGAGTCGCCCAACGCCCCTCGGAGTCCTGCCCGTCAGCCTTACGCCGCCGCCGACTCCAGCGGGGCTGCGTGTGCATCGTGTTCACCCCGGCGAGTGGTGCAAGCCGCAGGTCAGGGACGCGTTGATGTGGAGCCTGGCCAGATGAGCCCTGGGCTCGTGCTTCGTAAAAGCGGACCGGTCGGGCCGCCACCGGGGCGAACGACCGCAGACACCTTAGCTACGAGAAAACATAAAAAGCTCAGCTAATGCTGTGTAGGCTGCTCTGGCGACGGCATCAATCAGAGTCGGGGTGGGACATGCCGAAGGCGTTGTTCGTGAGCGCGAAAGCGGCGCAACAGGCGAGGGGGGAGCGTGCCCAGGATGAATTGATCTTGGGGGAATGGAGTCCGTTCCACGCGCGTTCACGGCGGCCGACCTTGTTTGACCCTGACGAGGTCGAATATGTAGTCGGGGTGGCGCAGGGCGTCATCCTCGCGGTGCACAAGGTCGTCGCTGACGCGGAGGGAAAACCGTGGCGTGCGGTCACGGACTCGGGCGACCCCGACCGGTGGCGTGTGCGCTTCTCCGGCGTCCGGACGCTGCGGCACTTGGAGGGAACTCCCAGCCCTGTGCGTTGGGGGCGCGGGCAGGGCACACCAGTTAAGGTCGCGGACGCCAGCCTGCTGACAGATGGGGACGCCGCTGTCGAGCGAATCGATGGCCCCTCAGGCACCGCACGACGGGCCGTTCTTGACCAAGTCGTGGTAACCAGCGGACCGGATGGCGAAGTGACCGTAGACGCACCGCCCGGGACGACGGTAACGGTCCGCACCGCAGCTACCACATCGGCACCGCCAAGCCCCTCGCGAGCCACCAAGGCGAGCGGGCGGTACTACACCCCGCAACTGCTCGTTGAGCAGACGGTGGCAGCCGTTCTGGACGCCATGGGTGACGAGGTACTGCTGCAGGGCGGTGTCTCCCTCTGCGAGCCTGCTCTTGGCTCAGGCGCCTTCCTCGGTGAAGCGATCAAGCAACTGGAGCAAAGGTATCGGGAATTGGGTGAGGCGCCCGAGATCGTTGTGACCGGCCCGCTGGTCGCCAAGATCACCGAACGTATCCGTGAGCGCCTCGAAGAGGCGGTCGCATGAGCCAGAAACCAAAGAGCGGTGCGGAGCGTCCGTTCCTAGACATTCGGATCGGCGCGCTACGGATCACCTTGCAGAACCGGCCCAGCAGACTCATCGCCGCCATGGCCACTGTGACGCTCGGCCTCGGATCCTGGCTCGTAGCGGGCGGGACAGGACTTCTCACACGCTGACAACACCGGCTACGCCCAGGTCGCCCCCTCCGGGCCGCGAGCGACTGGAGCTTGTCCGCGTGCGTAGCCACATCCGTGTTATCTGCGGCCCAGCCCTAGCCCCGCCGCACCGCCCGCTACGCTCTGGACAACGGCTTCCACGCCGTCGTCGAAGGCATCCTGTACGGACCGGGGGCGCCTGGAGACGGCGGTCTGTGACCGCGGCCGGGGCTGGGCCGGGGTGGTCAGTGCGCCGAACGCATGACAGAGCAGTACATGCCGTCTGCCCTGCCGTTTAGTGGGTGTGTCGAAAACGAAGAAGAAGATGGTTGTGAGTCAGCGTGCGAAGGCTGAGGCGCGGCGAAGGAAGGCGGCGGCTGAACGAATCGGGCCCCAGCCGCCGAAGTTGCCGAAGCGCCCCTGCCTCCGAGACCTGAACCCGCCAGGGAGCTGGTACAAGTCCAACAACTGGCACCGGCCCGGGCCCATGGTGAAGCGGCTAGGGGCCTCGGGCGCTCGCCAGTTCGCCAGGCAGGCGAACGCCGATATGGAGCCAGGTGAAGCCGAGATCAACGAGCACATGCTGGAAGTGTTGATCCGCTACGCAGACACGTATGGACGCTCCGGCGTTCCCGGTGCTGCCTTCACCTTGGACAAGGTCGTACGCACCTCGTCCTTTCTTGCTGAAGTGATGGAAGCACAGCAACTAAAGGTTGTCCCGTATGGGGTTGGAGTTATCCCGTGAGGGCCAGGTTGTGAAGGCGGGCGATGCCGAGCATGGCCTGGTGGACGCCGTTGCCC
>NZ_JBFALJ010000031.1:0-121516 GCF_040660195.1 Streptomyces sp. NPDC050147
GGTCTCCGCCAGATCCAGTACCGCAGCAACCTCATCGACGGATGCCTCGCCGAAACCGGCCTCATCTTGACGACATCACGCCAACAAGGTCAGTAACGCGAAAGGACCTGCGCCCCCCTCCGAGCGCAGGTCCTTTCGCGTGCTTCAGGTGCCGCTGAGCGGCGTGCCGTTGCCGGCGTGCTGACGCGCGTGCTTACGCGGTGGCGTCGGCCTTCTTGCGGCGGACGACGAAGACGGCGCCCGCACCGGCGATGACGGCGACACCGCCGACGAGGCCGATGGTCGGCAGCATGGAGCTGGAGCCGGTCTCGGCGAGGCTGCCGGTGGTCGGGATCTCCTTGGCGCCGCCCTGCGGGGTCTTGCCGCCGGCGGGCGTCTTGCCGCCGTTGTTCTCCTCGGCCTCACCGGGGTTCTCGTTGTCGCTGCCGGCCTTCAGGACCGTGAACTCGTAGAACGCGAACGCGTTGTGCACGCAGTTCTGCTCCGAGTCGAGGTAACCGCCGAGGCCGAGCGCGTAGCCGTCACCGGCCGGGGCCTTGGCGCTGACGTTGACGCGCAGCTTGATGTCGACCTTCTCCTTGGCACCCAGCTCGGTGCTGCCGAAGTAGAGGCCGCCCGAGACCTCGTCCGCGATGGACTCCCAGGCCTTGGAGTCGGGGTTGAAGTACTGGATCTGCGCGTAGTTCGCGAGCCAGTCCTTCTCGTCCTCGCTCTCCGTGAAGTTGTCCACGGCGGCGAGCCACTGGACCTCGCCGAGGTCTTCGTCGCTCGGGTTGGAGGCGGTCAGCTTGAACTGGTGCCAGCCGCTGCCCGCGACGATCTTGCCGGGCAGGCCCGAGATCCCGAGGTCCAGCTTCGAGTCGGCGTCCTCGCCGTTCTCGTCGACCGGGCAGTCCGTGGGGTCCGCGGTCGGCTCCTCGGTGGGCTTACCGGTCGGCGTGGCCGTCTTGGTGGGCGCACCGGTCTCGGAGACCGTCGGGCTCGGCGCGGGGGAGGTCGGCGCGGTGGTCGACGGGCTCGGGGGCGGCGTCTGGGACGACCCCTCGGTCGGCGTGCCCGTCACCGGAGGCGTGGCGGACTCGGTGGCCGTCGCGCTCGGGGTCGGAGTGGTTTCCGGGGTCGCGAAGGCGCTGGGAGCCGAAAGCAGCGCGATCGGGGCTATTGCGGCGGTCGCGGCCGCGGCGGCCATGACACGGCGAAGCTTCATGAAGACCTCAGTGAGTCCGGCGTACCACCGGGCGGGCGGTACGGAGGTGGAGGCCTCCGCGGTGGGGACGCGGGTGTGGCCGTTGTTACGCATGCATGACCTGCGTCGCCTGTGAATGGTTGTCCTCGAACTCACAGAATTCTTATGTGGCTTGGATCACACAGCTTGTGCGGGCGTTGCCGGGTGCCGTAGAAATTCCACCGCTCGACGGTGTTCCACCGGGGAGCGAGGGGCAGCGGCAGGCAGCAGGAGGGGGCGGCGTGGGGAAGCCGGACGAGAGACCGGACCGAATACCGGACCACATACCGGACGACGTGTGGGAGCGGTTCGAGCGCGACAGTCTGCGTGACATCCGTACTTCGGCACCGAAGGAGCCGTCCGCGCGGGCGCGCATGGTGGCCGAACGGCTGCGGCGCCTGGACGAGGAGGCTGCGCGCCAACAGGCGGCGGACTCCCGCGCGCTGGGCCGTCGGCGCAGGAAGCGCAAGGCGGAGCGGGGGGAGGGCGCCGCGGGGGCGTGGCGGCCGGACGAGTGGCGCGCCGCGCCTACCGGGCCGCGTCGTAGCGCGCGTTCGGAGCGCAGCCGCCGGGTGTGGAGCGTGGTGATCGTGGTGGGCGGCATGGCGCTGGCGATCGTGTTGTTGAGCCCGTTCCGGTTCTGGATCTGGCAGTAGTTGGTTGGGCTGGGGTGGGGCTGAGGCTTGGAGTGCTCGCGTCGGGGGTGGGGAACCGCTCGTAACGATCTTCCGTCGTAGGAGGGGTGCGGGTGACTCCGCACGATGCGTACGAATGTGGGGGAGCGGGAACGTGAAGTCAGCTGTGTCGCGTGGCGTGGTGAGTGTTTCGACCGTGGTGGTACTCGGCCTGACGGCGGCGTGCAGCGGTGGCGGCGACGACGGCAAGGACGAGAAGCCCGGGCGGGCGGACGCGACCTCCTCCGCCTCGGCGAAGCTGGAGAAGGCGGCTCTCGCCTCGGGTGACGTCAAGAAGTACGAGGTCGAGGTCACGAACGAATCCGGGGAGGCCGGGAAATCCGGGGGCAAGGCCATGCCTCCCGCCGGGCGCGTGAACCCGGCCGAGTGCCGCCCGCTCTCCGAGATGCTCACGGCCTCCGCCCCGGCGAAGTCGAAGGCTCACGTCAGCCGCACGCTGAGCAGCACCGACGTCGCGGACACCACGACGACCGAGGTCGTGCTCCTCGCGTACGGCCAGGCGGACGCCGAGGAAGCCATGGACACCCTGCGCGAGGCGACGAAGTCGAAGAAATGCGCCACGTTCGCGGACGGAGGCCGCAGGTACATCGGCGTCAGGCCGCAGCCCGGGCCGGTCGGGGGCGACGAGGCCGTCTCGTACAAGCTCGCGAGCCGGGCCGGTGAGTTCCTCCACAGGGATCGCGTCACGGTCGTACGCAGCGGCTCGACGCTGATCGCCTTCCGCGCCTCGAACGTCTTCGACCCGGAGTCGGCCCGCGCCGACGAGGAGGGCGAGGCCGCCGGCCTGCCCGAGAAGTTCCGTGACGGGGTTACGGGCGACCCGAAGGTGGCCGACGCGATCGTCGAGGCACAGCTCACGAAGCTGACCGAGGCGAAGTAAGCGAGCGGCGACAAAGCTAAGGGCCCCGCGGGACGGATCCGCGGGGCCCTTGGCCGTCAGCACCGACGTCAGGGCAGCGTCGGTGCCACGGAGCGGCGCCGGGGGAGTGCGCCGCGGGCATGAGAGGCGCCGGTGGCCTACCCGGCGCACAGGGGGCGCACGAGTGGTCTTGACCAATGGCAATGAAGTTGTGCAGTGCCGTGCGTGAGTGCGGCCTGCCTGCTACGCATCGTGGTGGATGCGCCCTGACCCACGCAACCGGTTCGGCATGATCCGGACGAACAGGGACAGCTGGGTCTCTGTGCGGGGATGAAGAAGCCTGAAAGCTGAGGGAGCTGGGGGCCGGGAGGCGGTTGGGACACACGGCCGGGGGACGGTTCGGGGACTTCGGGACGGAGGCCGGTCGGCTCCGGGCGTCCCCGAAGCCGACCGTTCCCTGGGTGACCGGGCTGCTGTCCCCTGCCGTCCGGTCACAACTCTGGAGCGAGGTCCCACGGCGCACACGAGGTGTGCGCCTCATCGCTCCAGCGGAGCCACGCGTGGTTTTTCCGTGCCCGCCCCTGGCTGGCACGGACATCCGGACCAACGAAGTCGCTCCGGACCTGGTCACGCGCCGTACGGGTGAGAGCGGACCCGAACTCAGATCCGGTGGGCCCGGTCCCGGGCTGCCGCCAGGAGGCAGCTCAGGGGTGCGCAGGGCGGGCAAGGGCAGCCGGGGACGAGGCATGGACAGCCCGGGGCGGGCGGGGGCAGCCAGGGGCTGGGAGGCAGCGGTCTCAGACCCGGCCCCGGCACAGTTCGAGGAGCGTCATCGCGAGCGAGGTGCCGGGCTTCCCGAGCGCGTCCCTGTAGTGGCCGAGGACCTCCATCTCGCGCGAAAGATTGACGCGGCGGCCGCCCGAACTGATCCGGGCCTCCTGGATGACGGCCGACACGGCCATCCGTTCCTGCATGAGACCGATGATGCGGTCGTCGAGTGCGTCGATGCGCTCGCGTGCGCCCGCGATCACATCGGCGGCCTCGGGGGTGCGGGCGCCGGTCTTGTCGGTCGTGGCGATGGTCATCTGGGGCTCCTCATCGGGTCACGGATACGGATCGCGGATGACGAATCCGCTTTCTCGGATCTCGGATACCGGTTCTCGGGACCGGTTCTCGGTGGAGTGCCCCGGAGCGACAAGGCCCGGAAATGACAGAACGCCCCGGGCCTTGTCGGCCCGGGGCGCCTGGGAAGTCGCTTGTCAGTGGATCAAGCAGCTCGACCATGGCAGCCGGCGGGCCGGTTGCCATAGGTAAAGAGGAAGCTGAGGTGCTTGGTCACGAACCCAGTATGCCCCCAGGCCCGCGTGCCCGGTCAAACGGGTTCCGGCGCGGCTCGGATGGTGAGACGCGCCCCCGGCACCCCGCGGGCGGTACCGGGCTCCGTCGGATGCGACGAAGGGAATGTCCACCGGCCCGTTAGAATCGACAAAACAGACCCCCTGCTCACGCACGAGCCCCAGCTCACGCGCAAGCTCACGCTCAACGCCGGAAGGCCGCCGCCGTGCCATCAGCGTCCCCCGCTGCCGCCGCCCCCGACACCGTTCTGGTCGTCGACTTCGGAGCGCAGTACGCCCAGCTCATCGCCCGCCGCGTCCGCGAGGCCCGGGTGTTCAGCGAGATCGTGCCGAGCACCATGCCGGTCCCCGAGATGCTCGCCAAGAACCCCGCCGCGATCATCCTCTCCGGCGGCCCCTCGTCGGTGTACGCGGACGAGGCGCCGCGTCTGGACCGCGCGATCTTCGAGGCCGGAGTCCCCGTCTTCGGCATGTGCTACGGCTTCCAGCTGATGGCGACCACCCTCGGCGGCACCGTCGACAACACGGGCGCTCGGGAGTACGGACGCACGCCGCTGGCCGTCTCCAAGCCCGGCTCGACGCTCTTCGAGGGCACCCCGGCCGAGCAGCCCGTGTGGATGTCGCACGGCGACGCGTGCAGCGCCGCGCCCGAGGGCTTCACCGTCACCGCCTCCACGGACGTCGTGCCGGTCGCGGCCTTCGAGGACGACGAGAAGAAGCTGTACGGCGTGCAGTACCACCCGGAGGTCATGCACTCCACGCACGGCCAGCAGGTGCTCGAGCACTTCCTCTACCGGGGCGCGGGCCTGAAGCCCGACTGGACCACCGGCAACATCGTCGAGGAGCAGATCGCGGCGATCCGCGAGCAGGTCGGCAACAAGCGCGCGATCTGCGGCCTCTCAGGCGGCGTCGACTCGGCCGTGGCCGCAGCCCTCGTCCAGAAGGCCATCGGTTCGCAGCTGACCTGCGTGTACGTCGACCACGGTCTGATGCGCAAGGGCGAGACCGAGCAGGTCGAGAAGGACTTCGTCGCGGCCACGGGCGTGCAGCTCAAGGTCGTCGACGCGCAGGAGCGCTTCCTGAGCGCGCTGGCCGGGGTCTCCGACCCCGAGCAGAAGCGGAAGATCATCGGTCGCGAGTTCATCCGTGTCTTCGAGCAGGCCCAGGCGGAGATCGTCGCCGAGGCGCCGGGTGACCAGCCCGTCGAGTTCCTGGTCCAGGGCACGCTCTACCCCGACGTCGTCGAGTCCGGCGGCGGCACCGGCACCGCGAACATCAAGTCCCACCACAACGTGGGCGGCCTCCCCGAGGACCTCGAGTTCCAGCTGATCGAGCCGCTGCGCCAGCTCTTCAAGGACGAGGTGCGGATGGTCGGGCAGGAGCTCGGTCTGCCGGACGAGATCGTCCAGCGCCAGCCCTTCCCGGGCCCCGGCCTCGGCATCCGCATCGTCGGTGACGTCACCAGGGAGCGCCTGGACCTGCTTCGCGAGGCCGACGCGATCGCCCGCGAGGAGCTGACCGCTGCCGGTCTCGACCGGCAGATCTGGCAGTGCCCCGTGGTGCTGCTCGCGGACGTGCGCAGTGTGGGCGTGCAGGGCGACGGCCGGACGTACGGCCACCCGATCGTGCTGCGGCCCGTCTCGTCCGAGGACGCCATGACCGCCGACTGGTCGCGTCTTCCGTACGAGGTCCTCGCGAAGATCTCGACGCGCATCACGAACGAGGTCGCCGACGTCAACCGCGTCGTCCTCGACGTGACGAGCAAGCCGCCGGGCACCATCGAGTGGGAGTAGTCCCCAGGCCTCGACCAGGGCGCGTCCCCGGTTCGGCCAAGGTGTGAACGCCGGTGCCGCCGTCCCTCGAACAGGGCGGCGGCACCGGCGTTTTCTCATGTCCGCCTGGTCGTCCGCACCGGCCCACCCGGCTTCCACAGCTGGACCGCCAGATACTTCTCGTCCTCGATGAACGTCCGGACCACCTCCGTCAGCTCCGTACGGAACAGATGGAACGCGGACGGGTCCGGTGGGTTCACCTCGCCCGCGTACCGCGCGATGACCTTGGGGTCCTTCACCTCGACGGCCCGCCCGGAGATCCGGATGTCGCCGCCGGCCATCGCCGTGCCCGGCCCCGGGTTCGCCTGGAGCGAGAAGCGCGGATCGCGGCGCAGGTCGAGCGCCTTCATCGAGTCCGGCATCATCCCGAGCCACAACTCGCCGTACAGAAAACGCACTTCGAGCCCAGTCGTACGCGGTGATCCGTCCTTGCGGAGTGTGGCGAGGACGTGATGCGTGAACGATCCGAACCGCTCCTCGGCGGTCCGCGCGAAGTCGGGCTCCGTTGCGCTGAAGGCTGCCCAGTTCGTCGGCATGCTCGTCTCCATGTCCGTCGTCGTGACTGTCGCCGTGTCCGTCGTCGTGTCCGTCGTCATACGGTGAGTGTTCCGCCGATACCCGACACCTCCTGTCCGGCTTGGCGCGCCGACTTTCGCCCGGCCTCACGTCCCGATTGCGCACTCTCTTCACAGAGAGCCCCTGTCTTCCTGCGCTGACCGGCGGTAACTTCCGCTCCGTACAGCCAGGGATGGAGGACACATGCAGGCGCCCACACCGATACCCGCCGAGCGGTTGCAGTTCGCGATGCCGCCGGTGCACGACTCGTCGGCCGACGAACGGCGACACCGCAAGGAACGGCTCGCAGGGGCGCTGCGGATCTTCGGGCGGCTCGGATACGAGGACGGGGTGTCCGGTCACATCACGGCCCGGGACCCGGAGCACGAGGACTGTTTCTGGGTGAACCCCTTCGGGATGCCCTTCAAGCACATCACCGTGGGCGATCTGGTCCTCGCCAACGCGGAGGGGCAGGTCGTCGAGGGGCGCCACCATGTCAATCAGGCCGCCTTCACCGTCCACGCGCAGGCGCACCTGGCGCGCCCCGATGTCGTCGCCGTCGCGCACTGCCACTCGCTGCACGGCCGCGCCCTGTCCACACTCGGCGAACTCCTCGACCCGATCACCCAGGAGTCCTGCGCCTTCTACGAGAGCCATGCGCTGTACGACGGCTACACGGGCGTCGTCGTGGACTCGGACGAGGGCCGGCGGATCGCCACCGCGCTCGGCGACCACAAGGCCGTCATTCTGCGCAACCACGGGCTGCTCACCGTAGGCGACTCCGTCGACGCCGCCGCCTGGTGGTTCCTCACGATGGAGCGCTCCTGCCAGGTCCAGCTGAGCGCGCGGGCCGCGGGCCGCCCGATCCTCATCGGCCACAAGCAGGCGGTGGCCACGCGCGAGCAACTCGGCAGCGATCTCGTCGCGTGGATCAACTACCAGTCGCTGTGGCAGGACATCAGCCGCAGCGAACCGGATCTGCTGTCCTGAACCTGTTCCTGAGCCGACTCCCGCCGTCAACACGTGTACGCGCGAATCATCCTCGCTGACCTGACCCGGAGGAGCTGATCGTCTCCTAGTACGGCACAATCCCCTTTCATCGCAAGGAAGTTCACGTTTCGGTGTTCGAACCAGGGTGGGGAAGGCGGCGTACGCGGTGGCGGTGCAAGAGGCGCGCGACGGCGCACACGGGGGCGGTTGCACATGTGGCGACTGCCCGCACGGCGCGCGCGAGGGGCATCGGCGTGCCGTGGCCGCATTCCTCGCCAAGCGCGACGAGCTGGCGGCGGGACACGGGCTGCCCGCGGCGGTCGCCCACTCCGCGGGCGCTTCCCGGCAGTGGGTGTCGGACGAGCTGACCCAGTCCGCGCACGCCGTCGCCGAACGAGGCAGGGCCGAGGGTGATGCCTGGCTCGGCCACCTCTGGCTTCGCACGGCCGGGGTGGTCTGGGTGGCCGTGGGCGTCCTGCTCCTGGGCCAGGCGCTCACCGCGATCGGCACCGGGTGGACCCTCGCCCGGACCGCCGGGTTACTCGCCGCAGCGATCGTCGCCGGCCTGCTGACCGGCGCCGGATACATGCACCGGGCGCGCGGCGGCATCCTCGCGCCGCTGATCGGGGAGGACAACCGGCTCTCCACCTCCCGTGCCGTGGCCGCCGGTTGGGTCCTCCTCGTCGTCTTCGCCGTGCTCGTCCTCGTCGGTGAACTCGCCGGGGCATCGGGCCACCGGGAGCGGGACGAACTGATCGCAGGGCTCGACCTCGCCCGCGCCGCCGGCGCCGTGACCGTCCTCGCCGTGGTCTGCGGGGTCGCCGTGCTCGTGCGCCGCGTGGTCGGTCTGCGCGTCCTTGGCCAGCGGCTGCAGAAGGTGCCCGCCGACCGGCCTCGGGCCGCCGATCTGCTCACCGACGACGGGGGCCGCGGCAGCTTCACGGACGTGCAGTACGTCCTGGTCAGCGCCGTCGCCATGATCTTCGCGGCCGCGCGCCTCGCGCGCCGTCCCGAGCAGCTGCCCGATCTGCCGTGGGGTCTGGCCCTTCTCGTCCTGGTCTCGGCGGCGACGTACCTCGCGGGCAAGTACGCCGAGGGTGGCCGACCCGTCATCCTCTCCGTGGTGCGCGCCCGGGAGGCGGGCGATCTCGACGCCCCCATCCGCACCGGCGACGACATCGAGATCCGCGGCGCCGGGTTCGTGCCCCCCGGTGCGCAGACCGCCGACCGTCTCGCCCGGATGGTCGTTCGCATCGGCACCGTGCACGTCCATGTGCCGCTGGTCCCCGTGCCGGGTGGTTTCACCAACCCGGCCGACGGGACCTTGATCGTCCCCGTCCCGGTGGACGTGGAGCCCGGACGCGTCGACGTCCAGGTGATCACGGCCGCGGGCGTGGAGACGAACCGCTGCACGATCGACGTCACGGACTGAGCGACGTACTGCGTGCACTGGGCATAGGGCCGGGCAAAGGCGCGGGCAAAGCACCGGGCTACGACCCGGGCAAAGGACTGTGCGGCACGGCCCGGCTGCGGCGGGTCGAGCATCGCGAATTCACTGCAAGCCACTGAGCAGCGCCCCCTCTTCGTACGTATCGTCAGATGACGGGTCAATGGGCGAGGCGGGTCAACGGGAGAGGCGGCGAGAGCGATGGCACACGGCATGCGCAGCGACAGCCACACCAGCTACGTCAGAAGCAGCGGCTGGCGGGAGAGCGCCTCCCGATACGCCCTGCTGCCGCTCCGGATCTTCCTCGGCGTCACGTTCATCTACGCAGGCCTCGACAAGCTCACGGACAGCACCTTCATGTCGGCCACCGGCGACGGTTCCATCGGCCAGCAGATGGAAGGCATCCGCGACATCTCCGCCGTCCCGGAACTCGTCGACCTCTCCCTCAAGAGCCCTGTCGGCTTCGGCTACGCCATAGCCCTCGGTGAACTGGCCGTCGGCATCGGCACCCTCGTCGGCCTCTTCGCCCGGATCGCCGCCCTCGGCGGAGCGCTGATCTCGCTCAGCCTCTGGCTGACCGTGAGCTGGTCCACCGAGCCCTACTACTACGGCAACGACCTCGCCTACCTGATGGCCTGGCTCCCGCTGATCCTCGCCGGGGCGTCGATCTTCTCGGTCGACGCGATGCTCGCGGAACGGCGCAGGCACGCCTCGGGCCTCGGCTGACCGGCGGCTTCCGGCCGGGCGCCGGTGGGTCTCACCAAGGCCAGGCCGGGGGGGCTAGGCGTCCGTGGAGCTGTCGGCCGAGCGGCCCGCCGTGCGGCGCGAGGAGCCGTCCGCCGCGCGGGCGATGGGCCGGCCGCGTATGCCGTAGGACACCGCTGCCGCCGCGCCTCCGAGGAGCAGTCCAGCCAGCAGGAGCGGGAAGGCCACGAACCACGGCGTTTCCCATATGCCGCCCGCGTCGCCCGCGTAGGCGATGGCCGCTATCAGCAGGAACAGGCCAAGGACCAGTTTGCCGGGATGGAACTCATGTCGTAGCACGGGTCACCTCCACCTGTCCGATGCCCACTTCGACGCGCAGCTCGAGCGTGCCGCCGTCCTTGCTGCCCGCGACGGGGTCCAGCGTCACTGACTTCTCCTTGCCCGGAGCGATGTCCACGTCTCCCTTGCGGTCGTCCGGCAACTGGATGTCGCCGACGCCCACTTCGATGTCCAGCTCGACCGTGCTGTCCTTCGGCACGATCACCTTCAGCTGACCCGCTCCCACCTCGGCACGGGTGCTCAGGGTCTGTCCCTTGCCGGGGCCTGCGCGGGTCAGGTCGAGCGTGCCGACGCCTGTCCCCAGCTCATATCGCGGCTTGACCTGTCCTGCCGCGGTCGGTGTCCACTCGGTCTCCGCCCAGTTGGTGGTGATGTCCTTGGGCAGTGCGGCAGAGCCCGCGAGCAGCGCCGCCGTGATCACCGAGAGCACGATCGAGCCCACGCCGGTGCGCCCGAGGAAGGCGCTGAGGGCGATGCCGACGCCGAACACACAGAGCGCGAGAGCGAGGCCGGTCTGCAGGCTGGTGCCGAGCGACTGCTCCTCCCACGTGAGGCCGGTGCCGAGACCTCCGGCAAGCAGTGCGCCCAGGAAGACGAAGCCGCCGATCCAGCGCGGACCCCGGGGCTTGGGCTGCGGGGGCGCCTCGGGGGTGCGTTGCCGTGTCTGCCCGTGCGGGGGGGCGGGCTGATATTGGACGGCCACTCCCTCAGGACCCCAGAAATAGCCCGAGATCCCGTCGTGCGTGCCGTCCTTGACGATCGGGTCCCGCCACCAAGAAGGGGCGCCGGACACCGGCGGCGCCTTCGCCTCGGGCGGTGCGTCGGCCACGGCCTGGGCCGCCGCCGGGTCGGGGTCGATCGTGCCGCGCTGCTGCGACCAGTACCCGGCGCCCGCGAGGAGCAGCGCGAGGACAGCCGCGAACGTGAGCGCACCGCTGTTGTTCAGCAGGGAGAGGAAGACGCCGCAGCCGACGAGCGCGAAGAGCACGGCCGTCAGGGCCTGACCGTCCACCCGGCCGGACAGGAGCCTGCGCGCCTCGTTCTCCTCCTCGTCCTCGAAAGGGACGAACAGCCACGCGAAGCCGTAGAACACAAGGCCCAGCCCGCTGGTGAGAGAGAGGAGCGCGAGCCCGATCCGGAAGATCACCGGATCCATGTCGCAATGCTGACCGAGCCCCGCGCACACGCCGCCCAGCTTTTTGTGCCGACGGTCGCGGCGGAAGGCCCGCCCGACCATCGGCCCGCCCGGCTCCCGCGCCGTGGCGAAATGGGGATCGCGCGGCGCGGCCTGCGGGCCCGTCCCGGCGGGCTGCTCGTCTGTCATGTGTCCATGGTGACGGGCCGGAGGCCGCCGCGGCAGTCGGGACAACCCTGGCCGAACCCTGAGATCGCCCCTGACACACCCCTGCCCCGACCTCCGCACCCAGCCGTCCGGGTCGGAGATCAGGGACGTCTCGGGGGTCGACCCTGATGCCCGCCCCCGCGTACGCGTGTGAATATCGGAGACATGCCGGAAGCCGCAGCAGTATCCATCGAAGACGAGCGGCCGCTGCGAAAGCTCTATCGCAGTGGTGACGGCCGCTGGCTCGGCGGTGTCGCGCGCGGCCTCGCCGGTCACCTCGGTCTTCCCGTCGTGTGGGTGCGGCTGATCTTCGTCGGCCTGTTCATGGCAGACGGGCTCGGCGCGCTGCTGTACGCGGCGTTCTGGTTCTTCGTGCCCCTGGGCGTGGGCGGGGTCGACGCACAGCGCCCGCCCTCGGCCGTAACCGCCGAGACGGCACCTGACGGACGCCGCAGGCTCGTCGCGCGCAAGCCGGACAAAGGCCAGCTCGTCGCGCTGCTCGCGATGGTCGTCGTCGCCATGGTCTTCGTAGGCAACGTGGATCTGGGCACTTCGACCAAGGCCTATCTCTGGCCGACGCTGCTCGTCGCAGCGGGCGTGGCCCTGGTCTGGCGGCAGGCCGACAATGCCCGCCGGGCCCGCTGGATGGCCGTCGGCCGCCGCAGGCGCACCCTGTCCATCGCCCGCGCGGGGGCCGGGGTGCTGCTGGTCGGTGCTGGTGTCTCGGGCATCGTCGTGCTGCAGGGCTCCACCTCGCACCTCAGCTCCGTACTGCAGGCCGCGCTCGCCGTGCTCGTCGGCGTCGCGCTGCTCGCGGGGCCCTACCTCGTGCGCATGATGCAGGACCTCTCCGAGGAGCGGCTGATGCGTATCCGTGCCCAGGAACGTGCGGAGGTCGCCGCCCATGTGCACGACTCGGTCCTGCACACCCTGACCCTGATCCAGCGCAACGCCGAGAATGCCTCAGAGGTGCGCCGCCTGGCTCGCGCCCAGGAGCGCGACCTGCGCCAATGGCTCTACAAACCCGAGGGCACGGGGAAGGACGAGGCGGATGAGCCCGACACCCTCGCCGAAGCGGTCCGGCGCGACGCCGCGGAGGTGGAGGACAAGCACGGTGTCCCCATCGAGGTCGTCATAGTCGGCGACTGCCCGCTGGACGACCGTCTCACGGCGCAGACACAGGCCGCGCGGGAAGCAATGGTGAACGCCGCCAAGTACGGTGGCGAGGGCGGTGCGGTGCAGGTCTTCGCCGAAGTCGAGGGGGAGACGGTGTTCGTGTCCGTCCGGGACCGTGGTCCCGGCTTCGATCTGGATTCCGTGCCGGGCGACCGCATGGGCGTACGAGAATCGATCATCGGCCGTATGCAGCGCAACGGCGGCACGGCGCGGCTGCGCGCCGTGCCGGGGGGCGGCACGGAAGTCGAGCTGGAGATGGAGAGGACGGCGACGACATGAGCGACGCGAGCGAACCCGTGGGGCCCAGGGGCGGATCAAAGGGTGCGGCCGAGTCGGCTCGGCCCGCCGATGCGGCAGCCGACGCGGTCCATGAGACAGCCGACGCGGCCGAGGCGGCGGCTGCCGCCGCGGGCGGTGCCCCGGAGGGCCGCCGTGCGCGCGTGGTCCTCGTCGACGACCACCGTATGTTCCGCACGGGCGTCCAGGCGGAGATCGGCAGGACCGCGATCACCGGTGTCGAGGTCGTCGGAGAGGCCGCGGACGTCGACCAGGCGGTCACGGTCATCACCTCGACGCGCCCCGAGGTCGTGCTCCTCGACGTGCACCTTCCGGGCGGCGGCGGCGTCGAAGTGCTGCGTCGCTGCGCGCCGTTGATGTCCGACGCCGAGAGCCCTGTGCGGTTCCTCGCGCTCTCCGTGTCGGACGCCGCCGAGGACGTCATCGGAGTCATCCGTGGCGGCGCCCGCGGCTATGTCACCAAGACGATCACCGGCACCGACCTGGTCGACTCCATCTTCCGGGTGCAGGACGGCGACGCGGTGTTCTCGCCACGCCTGGCCGGGTTCGTCCTCGACGCCTTCGCGTCGACCGACGCGCCCCCGGTCGACGAGGACTTGGACCGCCTCACCCAGCGCGAGCGGGAGGTGCTGCGGCTCATCGCGCGCGGGTACGCGTACAAGGAGATCGCCAAGCAGCTGTTCATCTCCGTGAAGACGGTGGAGTCACATGTGTCGGCGGTCCTGAGGAAGCTCCAGTTGTCCAACCGGCACGAGCTGACGCGGTGGGCGACGGCGCGTCGGCTGGTCTGACGCGCGGGCCGGCCCCGGCGGACGGCCCGGCTTCGGCTCAGCGGTGCGCGGCGCTCGCCGCCCGCAGGAGGCCCAACTCCCGTATCGCCCAGCGGTAGTGGCCCACCGCCTTGGTGATGCCGATGAGGCCCGCCAGCCACAGGATGAGGCCCGCTCCCATGCCGAGCACGACGTCGCTGTACGAATCCCGGCCGGGCTCGGCATAGGCGGCGGCCGCGAAGGACGCCCACAGGCCGAGCGCGCACACGGTGAGGGACGAGAGGAGCCAGCACAGGCTCAGGCCGGGCGAGCGCAGAGCGGAGTCCGACGACGGGTGGCTGTCCAGCGCCAGCCAGCCGTCGGTGAGTTCACGGATCTTCCGGTCGTTGCGGATTCCGGCGACGACACCCACCAGCGAGGGGACGAGAGCCCCGAGGCCCAGCACCGCACAGATCGGACCCATCACGAAAACCATCGGATCGTGGTCCTCGATCATCTCGAGCGGCACGGTCAGGAGCGCCCAGCCGACGACGCAGCCGAGTGCGAACAGCCAGAGCAGCAGGAGACGGTGTACGCCCAAGCTCCGTCTGCGCAGGTCTTCGAGGGCCATGCCACGGTCGTACAGCAGCGCGTTCCGGTCCGGCCAGGTGCGCAGATGGACAGGTGGCGGAGGCGGCGGCAACGTACGGCGGGGCATGCCCCTGACAGTACCCGCGGGCCTGCGAGCCCCATCCCGCCCTCCGCGTCGTCCCTGTCCCCGTCCCCGTCCCCGTCCCCGTCCCGCGAGGCTCCACCGCTCCCCCCCCCCCCGCGTCGTCCCGCGAGGCTCCCTCACGCCACCCGCGTCGCCCCGGCGAACGGCATCTGGCTGATCGGCGCGAGGCGGACCGGCGCGCTCGGGTTCGGGGCGTGGATCATCTGGCCGTTGCCTACGTAGAGGCCCACATGGCTGATGCCCTGGTAGAAGAAGACCAGGTCACCGGGTTGGAGTTGGGAACGCGGAACGCGTTCGCCCGCGGCGATCTGCGCATAGGTCGTGCGCGGCAGGCCGACGCCCGCCGCCCGGTAGGCGGCCTGCGTGAGCCCCGAACAGTCGAAGGCGTCGGGACCGGTGGCGCCCCACACGTACGGGCTGCCGAGCGCCTTGTAGGCGTACGAGACGGCTGCTGACGCTCGGGAGCTGGGGGCCTTGGCCGGGACGCCCGTGACGCCGTCACGGCCCGTGTCACGCGATGCCTTGTCCTCGCCCGTGAACTCCGCGCGCTGATCGCTGGTGAGCTGTGACAGGAGGCGCTTGGCCGCGTCGAGCTTTCCGGTGACGGTCTCTTTGTGCTTCTTCAGCTCCGCCTGGCGGGACGTGAGGTGCGCGAGGGTGCCGTCGGCCTCGGTGTGCAGCTGGTCGATCTCCTGGAGCTGCTTCTGTACGCCGCTGACGGCTGCCGCTTGGCGGCTGTCGGCACGGGCGGCGAGCGCGGCGCGTTCGAGGTACTGGTCGGGGTCGGAGGAGAGTGCGAGCTGTACGGCCGGGTCGATGCCGCCGCTGCGGTACTGCGCGGTTGCGATCGAACCGAGCTCCCTGCGCGCCGTGTTGAGCTTCTCCGTCTTCCGGGCCGCCTCGTCACGCAGTTCGCCCAGGGACTTCTCGGCGTTCTCGGCCTTCTCCTTGGCGCCGTTGTACTTCTCGGTGGCGATCTCGGCCTCGCGGTAGAGCGCGTCGACCTTGGACTTCACCTCGGCCGGGCTGAGCCGCGGATCCGCGTGTCCCGTGCCGTCGAAGGCGGTGGCTGTGGCGGCCCCGGCGAGAGCGATGGTGGCGGCCGTGCGGGCCGTATGGCCACGGAGCGAGCGCTGTTTCGGCTTGCGGTGCGCTGCCAACGAAGAGGGCTCCTTAGGTTCCGGCGGCAGCCCGCACAGGGGGAGCGGACCGCCGCCGGATTCTCGGCGGTGGTGACCGACTGCCGCCCCGGGTCCTGGGCGGCGGTGGGGAGCCGGTCACCTGTCGAAGGACGCTAAACCTGGCCGTCACGGGCCGGTGACGGATTGTGCGCAACTGATGCCAGTGTTCCGCCCGGTGACCGTAAGCGACCGCGCAGTCGGCCGAACCGGCCTTCTTCGAAGGTGTGTGTGACCGGTGCGGCGTTCGGGGCCCACCTGGCTACGGAGAGGTGATAAGGCCCCGGCTAGGCTCCGGAACCATGGACGTTCTCACCCATCTCTTCGTCGGCCTGCACATCATCGGCATCGGCTCCCTCCTGGGCGGCTTCCTCACTCAGATGAAGCAGATGGGCCAGGGCACGGCCCGCTTCAACCCCGCGATGCTGCACGGCGCGCTCACGATGCTCGTGACGGGCGTGATCCTGGTGGGTCTCAACCAGGCGGACGACAACCCCGTCAACAACGTCAAGATCGGCATCAAGATGGCCGTCCTGATCGTGATCCTCGCGCTCGTCTACGTGAAACGGGACGAGGAGAAGGTGGACAAGGGGATGTTCGGCGCGGTCGGTCTGCTGACCGTCGTGAACATCTTCATCGCGGTCCTGTGGACCTGAGTTCGCGGGTTCAACCGGCCCACTACGCGCGCGTGGCCCGCATCCCCCCGGGAATGCGGGCCACGCGCGCGTGGACGGGACCTCGGTGACCGCTCAGGCGGGCCGCACCACGCTGTGGATGGGCATGTAGTAGATCGACTCGACGCGGACGTTCGTGCCCGGCTTCGGGGCGTGGATCATCTTGCCGTCGCCGATGTATATCCCCACGTGGCTGATGTCGTCGTAGAAGAAGACCAGGTCGCCCGGCTTGGCGTCGGCCGTCTTCACGGTCGTGCCGACCTTCACCTGGTCCCACGTCGTACGCGGCAGGGAGATCCCCGCGGCCTTCCAGGCGTCCTGGGTGAGCCCGGAGCAGTCGTAGGAGTCGGGGCCGGCGGCGCCCCACACGTACGGCTTGCCGATTTGACCCTCGGCGAAGTTGATCACCTTCGCGGCCTTCGTCGCGTAACCACTGTCCGTGCCGCCAGAGCCAGAGCCAGAGCCAGAGCCTGCGCCCGTGTCGGTGCCGGAGCCCGAACCCGAGCCCGAGTCCGGGGTCGTCTCCTTCTCCTTCTCGCGTTCCTTGGCCGCGGCCTCCTCGGCCGCCTTGCGCTTGGCCTCCGCCTCGGCTTCCTGCTTGCGCGCCAGCTCGGCGGCCTTGCGCTTGGCCTCTTCTTCCTTCTTCTTCTCGATCGCCGCCAGCCGTGCCTTCTCCTCGGCCGTCAGCTCCGAGAGCAGCGTGCGCGCCTGACCCAGCTTCTTCTGGACGGTCTGCTTGCTCGTCCTGAGATCGTCCCGTGAGTCGCTCAGCGTCTCCAGGCTCTTGGCGGCCTTCGTGCGCTGCTTCGTCGCCGAGGCCTGTTGCGTCTGGTAGTCGTCGACCGCCTTCTTCTGGCGCGCGGTCAGCCGTTCCGACAGGTGGTTCTGGGCGAAGTACCCCTCCGGGTCGTCGGCGAGCAGCATCGTGGCGGTCTCCGAGACGCCGCCGGTGCGGTACTGGGCCGCGGCGAACGTGCCCAGCTGTTGGTGGGCCTCGTTCAGCTTGTCCGTGCGCTTGGCCACATCGTCGAGAAGGGTGTCGACCTTCTTGCGCTGCTTGTCGGTGCGCTCCTTGACCGAGTTGTACTTCTGGGTGGCTACGCCCGCCTGGTGATAGAGGTCGTCGACCTTCTTCTGCACCTCTTCGAGGCTGGGCTTCTCGGGTGCGGACGGTGCCGCTTGCGCGCTCTGTGACAGGAGAGCCACGGAGGTGAGGGCTGCCGTCGTGATGCCGAGGGCGGGAGCGGCGCGTAGGCCGGCCATGCGGGTCCGCGGCTTGCGGTGCGACGCCAAGGGAGGCGACTCCTTCCGTAGACCGCCTACCGGGTTAGCTGTCGGGTTCGGGCGGGTGGTTCCGGAAGGTTGCCCTACGGTCCCGTACCGCGTACGGGACCGATTCACCCCAAGTTCATCGTGGGTCCCCGGCTCCGAGGAGATCGAACTCGGCGGAGGCCACCCGTTCCCGGCGGGGTTCGCCGGTGGGAGTACGAGCGGCCCGCGGAGCACGCTAGCCAACTCGTGTGGCTCGTGTGAAGGTTGATGTTCGATATGCCCGATACATTTTCGTTACTTTACGAAGCTCTTGACGCGGGCACGCCGTGTTATGACGGAGAGTGGCAGGGCGTGGGCGTGGCGTAGGCGGGTGTGACGTGGCCGGAACCCGGAGCGGGTTGTCAGTGGGGCCGCCTAGACTCGGGAGGCGATGAGCAGCCTCTTTGATGACAGCTTCCTGGCGGACCTCCAGCCCTCGCGGGCTTCGGAGGAGGAGTCCCCGCCGCCGCCCGAGGACAGTGCTCCGGAATCCGTTCCGGATGATCTGTTCGACGGGAAGTTCGACGCGCCCGTGCCCCGGGAGGCGCACTACCGCGGCGGCGCCCCGCGCCCCGTGATCGACCCGGCGGCCCTGCTCGACGGGCTGAACGAGAACCAGCGCGCGGCTGTCGTGCACGCGCACTCCCCGCTGCTCATCGTCGCGGGGGCGGGCTCCGGCAAGACCCGCGTCCTGACGCACCGCATCGCGTATCTCCTGGCAGAGCGGCACGTGCACCCGGGGCAGATCCTGGCGATCACGTTCACCAACAAGGCCGCGGGCGAGATGAAGGAGCGCGTCGAGCAGCTCGTCGGGCCGCGGGCCAACGCGATGTGGGTGTCGACGTTCCACAGCGCGTGCGTCCGCATCCTGCGCCGCGAGTCGAAGAAGCTGGGCTTCACCTCCTCCTTCTCGATCTACGACGCCGCCGACTCCAAGCGGCTCATGGCGCTGGTCTGCCGCGACCTGGACATCGACCCGAAGAAGTTCCCGCCGAAGTCCTTCAGCGCCAAGATCTCGAACCTGAAGAACGAGCTGATCGACGAGGAGACCTTCGCAGGCCAGGCCGCCGACGGCTTCGAGAAGACGCTCGCGCAGGCGTACGCGATGTACCAGTCGCGGCTGCGCGAGGCGAACGCCCTCGACTTCGACGACCTGATCATGACGACGGTCCACATGTTCCGCGCGTTCCCGGACGTCGCCGAGCACTACCGCCGCCGCTTCCGCCACGTGATGGTCGACGAGTACCAGGACACCAACCACGCGCAGTACGCCCTGGTCCGCGAGCTGGTGGGGCCCTCCGGAGGCGAGGGTGACGACCCCGCCGAGCTGTGTGTCGTGGGCGACGCGGACCAGTCGATCTACGCCTTCCGCGGCGCCACGATCCGCAACATCCTCCAGTTCGAGGAGGACTATCCGAACGCGACCACGATCCTCCTCGAGCAGAACTACCGCTCCACGCAGACGATCCTGACCGCGGCCAACGCCGTCATCGAGCGCAACGAAAGCCGCCGCCCCAAGAACCTGTGGACCAACGCGGGCGCGGGCGCGGGCATCATCGGCTATGTCGCCGACACCGAGCACGACGAGGCGCAGTTCGTCGCCGACGAGATCGACCGGCTCACCGACGCGGGTGACGCGAAGGCGGGCGACGTCGCGATCTTCTACCGGACGAACGCGCAGTCCCGTGTCTTCGAAGAGATCTTCATCCGCGTCGGCCTGCCCTACAAGGTCGTCGGCGGCGTCCGCTTCTACGAGCGCAAGGAGGTCCGGGACGTCCTCGCGTATCTGCGAGTGCTCGCCAATCCGGAGGACTCCGTCCCGCTGCGGCGCATCCTGAACGTACCCAAGAGGGGCATCGGCGACCGCGCGGAGGCGATGATCGACGCGCTCTCGCAGCGCGAGAAGATCTCCTTCCCGCAGGCACTGAAGCGCGTCGACGAGGCGTACGGAATGGCGGCCCGTTCGGCGAACGCCGTCAAGCGTTTCAACGTTCTGATGGAGGAGCTGCGGACCATCGTCGAGTCGGGCGCCGGGCCCGCCGTCGTCCTGGAGGCCGTGCTCGAACGGACCGGGTACCTCGCCGAGCTGCAGGCCTCGACCGACCCGCAGGACGAGACCCGCATCGAGAACCTCCAGGAACTCGCCGCCGTGGCCCTGGAGTTCGAGCAGGACAGTGGGGAGGCGACCTCCGAAGGCCAAGCGGAAGGCGAAGGCGAGAACGACGGCGAGGATGTGGCCGAAGGCGCCGGCACAGGAGTGTCGGGCACACTCTCGGAGTTCCTCGAGCGGGTCGCGCTCGTCGCCGACTCCGACCAGATCCCGGACGAGGAGGACGACGGCTCCGGAGTCATCACGCTGATGACGCTGCACACCGCCAAGGGCCTCGAGTTCCCGGTCGTCTTCCTGACCGGCATGGAGGACGGCGTCTTCCCGCACATGCGCTCCCTCGGCCAGGTCAAGGAACTGGAGGAGGAGCGCCGCCTCGCGTACGTGGGCATCACGCGCGCGCGGGAGCGGCTCTACCTGACGCGGTCCTCGATGCGCAGCGCCTGGGGACAGCCCTCGTACAACCCGCCCTCGCGCTTCCTGGAGGAGATCCCGGAGTCCCACCTGGACTGGAAGCGAAAGGGTTCCGTCGGCGCACCGGCAACCTCCGGGCCCGCAGCCGGAATCGCCTCCTCCTTGTCGTCGTCCCGCTCGCGCACCGGGGGCGCGCAGGGATTCGCCACGCGCCGCGCCTCGGAGAAGCCGGTGGTCGCGCTCGCGATCGGGGACCGGGTCACGCACGACCAGTTCGGCCTCGGGACCGTGGTCGGGGTGAAGGGGACGGGTGCGAACGCCGAGGCGACGGTGGACTTCGGAGAGCCGAAGCCGAAGCGGCTCCTCCTGCGCTACGCACCGGTGGAGAAGCTCTGACGCCGCGCGCGGCGGCCTGAGTTACGTCGGGTCGAGGCCGTGGCTGCGCAGCCACGGCAGCGGGTCGATCGCCGAGCCGCCGGCGGGACGCACCTCGAAGTGCAGGTGCGGGCCCGTGGAGTTGCCGGAGTTGCCGGAGAAGGCGATGGGGTCACCCGCCTTGACGGGGCCGCTGGAGACCGTGTGCGTGGAGAGGTGGCAGTACCACGTCTCCGTGCCGTCCTTGGCGGTCACGATCGCCATGTTGCCGTAGGCGCTGTTCCACTTCGTGGAGACCGTGCCGTCGGTGGCGGCGAGCACCTCGCTGCCGTACGACACCGGGAAGTCGATTCCGGAGTGCGCGGACATCCAGTTGACGCCGGCCTGGCCGTAATAAGCGCTCAGGCCGTGCTGCTTCACCGGAAGCGAGAACTTCGGGCGCAGGCGCTCCTTGCGCGCGGCTTCCTCGGCGGCCTTCCTCTGGGCGGCGACCTTCTCCGCCTTGAGGTCGATGCGCTCCTGGGTGCGGCTCGCGCGATCGGCGAAGTCACCGGCGTCCGCGGAGACGTTCGCCAGCTGCGTGTCGAGCTTGTTGTTGGCGGTGGAGGGCTGCACCGGCGCGGTGTCCGGGGCCGTTGCCGCCTGCGTCTCCTTGCCGTCGTCGCCGCCGAAGTCGCCCACGGAGGCGGCGGCGATACCCGCGACGCCCATCACGCAGGCGGAGGGCACGGCGACGGTGAAGAGCGCGGAGCGCTTGGCGGGGGAGCGACGGCGGGCCCGGGAACGGGAGCCGTGCGAACGGTCGATGAGCGGAGGTTCGCCGTCACTCGCGGAAGCCCGGCGGCTCGGCTCGACCGGGCCGAGTGAATCGGCGGGAGCCTCGTCGGGCGTGAATTCGTGCTCGGCGTGAGCCGGTTCGGCGTAGGCCTCGGGGGAGTGGGGGTCGGAGTCGTACGACGCGGAGGCGTAGGACCCGGTGTCGTAAGGCGAATGCTCGTACGGTTCGGGGGCCTCGTACGTGTCGGGCGCTCCGGGCGTGTCCTGGGCCTCGTACGTGCCGTGTGCCTCGTGCGCCTCATGGGTCTCGGGGGTGCCGTAGCCCTCGTGTGTCCCGGTGCTCCCGTACGTCATGTCCTGGGCGCCGGAGTTCCACGCGGTCGCGTCGTACGCGCCGGTGTCGAAGGCCGGGGTCTCCCACTGGCCGGTCGGCTGCGGCTGGTCCCAGGCGCCCGCGTCCCAATGCCCCGTGGCCTCGGGGCCGCCGGTCTGCGCCGGGATGTCGGCGGAGAGATGCTGATGGCCGCCGGTGGACCACATGGGGCCGGTGTCGTAACTGCCGGTCTCATAACCACTGGTGTCGTACGCGGCTTGGTGCTGTGCGGTGTACGGGTCGTAGTTCAGCGTCTGTTGCGTTCCCGTGGTGGACCACTGGCCGGTGTCGTACGAACTGCCGGGCATGTCGCCGAAGAGCGGGTCGGACGCAAAGCTTCCGGTGTCGTGACCGGCCGTCGCATGACTGCCCGTGATGTCGAAGCTCCCGGTGGAATAGCCGTCGTACCCGGGCTGGGCGCCGTGGGGGGTGCTCTGCGGGTCATACGCCGCGTAGGGCGCATGGTCGGCGGGTGCCGAGGCCGGGGGTGTCGAGCTCCCCGACGGGTGACGGTCGTTCACCAACTTCTCTTTCGCCTCGGCAGCAGGGGCAGAGCAGTGCGGTGACTGTACCCGGCGGTACGCGGGCGCGACAATCTTCGGCAGGTTTCGTGCTCTCGGGAAACGGGCATTCGGCCGCCTTTCGGCGGACTGCGGGCACAGCCTTGGCCCTGCGTTCGAGCTCCGTTCGACAAATTTTCCTCGCCGCGCGCTGCGCGAGCTGCTCCTCAGGCCACGGTGAGTCCGTTCTCGGCACTCTTCGCCGGGGCGCCCGGAGCAGGCAGATCGAGGGCTTGGCGGATGCCGGCGGCGACCGCTGGGTGCACGGGCAGGGCGAGATGGCCGACACCGGAGACACGTACATTCTGGGCGATCAGGTCGGGGTGGTTGACGCAGGCCGCCTCCAGCGGGTCCATCAGCTGGTCCAGGTCGCTCCAGAAACTCACGAAACGGGTCCGGCAGCCCGGTGCGGGCTCTCGCAACTCCTCGATCACGTCCGAGCCGGGGCGCATCTGGCGCACGATCGGGTGCGCGTCGGCCAGCGGCACGACCCGCGTTCCCTCATGTGGGGTACCGAGGGTGACCAGCGTGCGGACGCGCTCGTCGCCGCCCAGGCGCTGCGCGTAATAGCGGGCTATCAGGCCGCCGAGGCTGTGCCCGACGATGTCCACCTGGTGGTGGCCCGTGCGCTCGCAGATCTCCTCTATGTGGCGGCCGAGCAGCTCGGCCGCCGTGCGGATGTCGCAGGTGAGGGGGGAGTAGTTGAGGGACTCCACGTGCTGGCCGCCGTGCTGGGCCAGGGAGCGGCGCAGGAGGACGAAGACCGAGCGGTTGTCGATGAAGCCGTGCAGGAGGACGACCGGCGGGCGGCTCTCCGCGGGGAGCCGGGGGGCGTCAGGAGGCGGTGGTTCGGAGACGGTCCTGCGTTCCTGGGCGATGCCCGACGGGTAGAGGAGGAGGTGGCCGGCGAGGATCGCCACCTCTAGTGCGGTCGCCTTCAGCAGGGCGATGGAGAGCCCCGCCAGTCTGGCGGGCAAGAGAGAGCAGGGCGGGCGAAAGGGCAGGACCCTCGTGATGGTCATGGTCGACCTCCCGGTCGGCACGCCGGGGGACGGCTCTGTCCCCCGTGTGCCCGTAGTGGGGAGGCGTGGCCGAGGTCGTACGGCGGTGCGTGGTCAGCGCCGACGGCGTCCCGTGCATCGGCGCGAACGCCGATGCGCCGTGTCCACGGCGCGCGGCGGACGGCGCGGCGGCACGGCGACCTCGTTGCGGCTCCCCTTGCGCCGTCCCGGAGGCGGTCCAAAAGCCGCTGGAAACGGGAGTGGCGCGCAGCGAACGTGTCCCTTCGTGTGATTTCCCCCTCGCTCTCCACCGTGAAACTGCCGGGTGCGAGATGCTGGGGATAACGTTCGTTCACTTCCCCGGCCGGTGCGGCACGGGGTGCCAGTGCTGGGACAGATGGATATCGGTACATGGAGGCAGTGATGGGTGTGGCAGCCGGACCGATCCGCGTGGTGGTGGCCAAACCGGGTCTCGACGGTCATGATCGCGGGGCCAAGGTGATCGCGAGGGCACTGCGTGACGCGGGCATGGAGGTCATCTACACCGGCCTGCATCAGACGCCCGAGCAGGTGGTGGACACCGCGATCCAGGAGGACGCCGACGCGATCGGTCTGTCCATCCTCTCCGGCGCCCACAACACGCTCTTCGCGCGCGTGATCGAGCTTCTCAAGGAGCGCGACGCGGCGGACATCAAGGTCTTTGGCGGCGGCATCATCCCTGAGGCGGACATCGCGCCGCTCAAGGAGAAGGGCGTCGCGGAGATCTTCACTCCCGGGGCGACGACGGCCTCGATCGTGGACTGGGTCCGGGCGAACGTCCACCAGCCGGCCGGCGCCTGACGGCCACGGTGCCGGGGTAGGGGCGCCCGGTCGCCTCCCTCGCTCCGTCGCGTCGGCAGGGGCCGCCGCCCGCCCGGGCCTCTCGATCGATCCATCGCCCGGCCTTGTGATGGGGGTGTCTAAGACGACGGCACCCCCGGATCTTCCGGCGCCGCGCCCGTCTTCACCGGCTCCGCGCCCAGTTCCGCACGCATTGCCGCCCGCAGACGCAACGTACTGACCAGCCGCTGGAAAGCCTCCGACCAGTAGCCGCCCGCGCCGGGTGACGCGTCCTCCGGCTCGTCCGGTATCGCCGTCAGTACGTCGAGCCGGACCGCCTCCGCCGGGTCGAGGCAGCGCTCTGCCAGTCCCATCACGCCGCTGAAGCTCCAGGGATAACTCCCCGCGTCCCGCGCGATGTTCAGCGCGTCCACCACCGCCCGGCCCAGCGGTTCCGACCAGGGCAGCGCGCACGCGCCGAGCAGCTGGAACGCCTCCGAGAGGCCGTGCGTCGCGATGAACCCCGCGACCCAGTCGGCCCGCTCCCCGGCCGGCAGTGCGGCGAGGAGCTTCGCGCGCTCGGCGAGCGACGCCGCGCCGGGCCCCGCCGCGTCGGGGGACGAGGGGGATCCGAGCAGCGCCCGGGACCAGATCGCGTCACGCTGCCGCACGGCCGCGCGGCACCAGGCGGCGTGCAGCTCGCTCTGCCAGTCGTCGGCCACGGGAAGCGCCACGATCTCGGCGGGCGCACGGCCGCCGAGCCGCTCCTGCCAGGTGCCCAGCGGGGTCGCCTCCACCAACTGGCCGAGCCACCAGGAGCGTTCGCCGCGCCCAGCCGGCGGCTTCGGGGTGACGCCGTCGCGTTCCATGCCCGCGTCGCACTCATGCGGCGCCTCGACGGTAAGTGTCGGCATGCTCTTCGTGCCCTGCGCATGGTCTATGGCCACGCAGGACGCCGCCCGGTCCGCCATCCGCGCGGCGAGAGCGGACGAGGGGAGCGCGGAGAGGAGCTCGGCCGCCGTGGCGCGGACGTTGCGGCTGCGGTCGGTGAGGGCCTGCTCCAGGAACGGCTCGTCGGCGGCGTGCAGGTGGGTGCGCAGGGAGTCGAGGAACATCAGACGGTCCTCGGCCCGCTCCGTGCTCCACGTGGAGACGAGCAGGTCACGTGCGGCGGCCGGGTCATGCGCCCGCACGGCGCCGAGCAGGGCGACGCGCTCGGCGAACAGACCCTCCTCCCAGAGCTGTTGTACCTGGGCCGTTTCCTCTGGTGCGGGGAGTGCCACACCGCCGCCCGGTGTGGAGCGAAGTGCGAACTTCCAGTCCGGGTTGAGCCGCGCGAGCCACAGAGCCCGCGGCCCCGCGAAGGCGAGGGCCTGCGGTCGGAGGTCGGTGCGCCCGCGGGCCGCGTTCAGGAGGGCGGGAAGCAGCTCGGGAGGTGCCGCGAAGCCGCGCTCGTTGGCCAACGCCAGCCACTGGGGCAGCAGTTCCATCAGGTCGGGCACCGCGCCCCGGCGTCCGCCACTGCCCGCCCCGGGGTGCTCGGTGAGCAGTGTGGCGAGCCTGCGCCGCGCCGAGGGCGGCACCAGGGGCCTGGGGTCCTCCGCGGCTGGCTCGGGAGGTGTGGCCGTGGGCGCGGGGGTCAGTCCGGCTCTGCGCCGCAGGGTCTGCACCGCGGCCGCGTCCAGCAGGGCGGCCGGCGCGTCCTTGTCCTGTGTCCGTACGGGGGGTGGGCGGCGGTCGGTACCGAGGAGCGCGGCGGTGACCAGGTCCTCCCAGGGTGTGGCGGCGGCTTTGGTGAGTGCGGTGGTGCCGGTCATGGGGACTCCTCTCCCGGGCGGGACTTTCGGGTCTCTTTGATCTCTGCGGTCCTTGGGGGCTTTATGGGCCTCGAAGGCATCGGAGGCCTCGGAGCCAGGGGGTCCTGCCGGTCGTACAGGTCTCTCGGGTCCGCGGCCTCGGCCTTGGGGGTCCCGCCGTCGTCGGGCAGGGTGGTCAGCAGAGGGCGACGGCCCCTCCCGTTCCGCGAGGCCAGGCCGTCAGAGGCGTGAAACCCTTGTGGCCACACTCGCCGAAGACCGTCACCGGAGCGCCTCCGGAGAGTGCCACCAGCCGCCACAGGCCCGCTCGAGATGCCGAGGAAGGGGTGAGGGGAAGGCCCATGTCGCCCTCCGCGTCCACCAGTTGCCATCCATCTGATGAGGGCGCCAGGTGAGGGGTCGGTATGACGTCGCGCAGCGTCACCGGCCAGGAATTCAGCCAGGGGTCGTCCCTCAGCATCTCCCCGTAGCGCCGCGCTCCCTGTTCCGTTTGCACACCCGGCGGCCGGGCGGCTGTCGGCGCGGGAGCACCGAACTGCTCGCCCAAATCCGCCCGCAGTTGCCCCGCGCCCGGATACGAGGTCAGCTCGGCGTCCAGCGCGAGGCCCACCGGCAGCGCGAGGGCGGGCGGGCGTCCGGCCGCTCCGTACGAAAGGAGCAGGGCCGTCCGTCCGGATTCCGTGCCGTACAGCCATATCCGGCGGGTGGTGAGTTTGCTGTCCGCCGTGTCGTATTGCGCGAGCACCAGCCAGTGGTCCCGCACCGGCGGGCCCTGTGCCGGTGTGGGCAGGCCTATGCGGGAGCGGACCGTGGCCGCCAGGGGCTCCGGCAGTCGCTCGCGGTGCAGCCAGCCCTGGTCGAGGAGGTGCAGCAGCGCGCACTCCTCCAGCATCCGCACCGCCCAGCCGGGGCCCGATGAAGGGATGGCCCCCAACTCCCGGACGCGCGCGGCCAGCCCGGGCGCCTGGGCGTCCACCATGCGGGCGGCCGTCTCCTCCCACAGTCCGTACCCCGTCTGCTCCGCGGCGGCTATACCGCCCCGCAGCAGATCGGAGAGGCGCTGCTCCAGCTCCGTCACTCCCGCCGTGACCCGCTCGGCCCGCCGCTCCACCCTGCGGCGTGCGGCATCGGGGTCGGCGACCGCAGAGCCCGGCTCGGTGTCCGGAGCCCGCTTCGTCTCCGCCTTTTTACGGCGCCCCGTCAGCCATTCCTCCGCCCACCCCGGCGGCTGCGCCTGAGGCACCGCATCGACGGTCCCGTCCTCGCCCGCCCAGAGCAGCAGCAGCCCGAGCGCGTGTTTGCACGGGAACTTGCGGCTCGGGCAACTGCACTTGTACGCCGGGCCCGCGGCGCCGGTGATGTCCGCGATGTCGACGACCGTCTGATACGGCTTGCTGCCACTGCCCTTGCACAGTCCCCACACCGCCCCCTCGCCCGAACTGCCTGCCTCCGACCATGGGCCGGCGACGCCGAGTTTGCTTCCCGCCTTGCGTGACGGGGCGTCAGGCGCCAGTGACAGCACCTGATCCGCCGTCCAGCGCACCCCCTGCTGAGTCATGTCATCGAAGGTAGATCCCAGCACTGACAATCGACTCCGCACCTGATGTCTGCGCAGGTCAGCGGCGTGCGAGGGGCGATTGTCAGTGGCGTGGTGCACGGTTGGAATCACATCCGGGCCAGATGCGTCCGGACGAGTTGGAGGGGGATCGCTCCATGACCGTGTCCGTCGACTCGACGACCTCGACGACCGAGGGCCAGCCCGCGACCGCGACCGCCGCATCCGCTGTGTCCGCGTCCGCGTCCGCCGCGTCCGCGCCGGCGGGGGAGGCGGAGGCGCTGCGGCCGCACGCCGAGCAGGCCTTCGCCGCCGAACTGGTCGCGCTCGCCGCGCAGGACGACCGGCCCCGCCCTGCCCGCTGGCGGCTCTCGCCCTGGGCGGTCGCGACGTATCTGCTCGGTGGCACGCTGCCCGACGGGACGGTGATCTCGCCGAAGTACGTGGGGCCGCGCCGCATCGTCGAGGTCGCCGTCACCACCCTCGCCACGGACCGTGCCTTGCTCCTGCTCGGCGTGCCAGGCACCGCGAAGACATGGGTGTCCGAGCATCTGGCGGCCGCCGTCAGCGGAGACTCCACGCTGCTCGTGCAGGGCACGGCCGGCACGCCGGAGGAGGCGATCCGGTACGGCTGGAATTACGCGCGGCTGCTCGCGCACGGCCCCAGCCGCGACGCGCTCGTGCCGAGCCCTGTCATGCGGGCCATGGCCGACGGCATGACGGCGCGGGTGGAGGAGCTGACCCGCATCCCCGCGGACGTGCAGGACACGCTGATCTCGATCCTGTCGGAGAAGACCCTGCCCATACCGGAGTTGGGCCAGGAGGTGCAGACCGTGCGCGGCTTCAACCTCATCGCCACGGCCAACAACCGCGACCGCGGGGTCAATGACCTGTCGAGCGCGCTCCGACGCCGCTTCAACACGGTGGTCCTTCCATTGCCGGAGAGCGCCGAGGCCGAGGTCGAGATCGTCTCGCGCCGTGTCGATCAGATCGGACGCTCACTCGATCTGCCGTCCGGTCCTGAGGGGATCGACGAGATACGCCGCGTCGTCACCGTCTTCCGTGAGCTGCGGGACGGTGTCACGGCCGACGGGCGTACGAAGGTGAAGTCGCCGAGCGGCACTCTCTCGACGGCGGAGGCGATCTCCGTTGTGACCAACGGCCTCGCCTTGGCCGCCCACTTCGGGGACGGCGTGTTGCGGCCGGGCGATGTCGCGGCGGGCATCCTCGGCGCGGTCGTCCGTGACCCGGCGGCGGACCGGGTGATCTGGCAGGAGTACCTGGAGGCGGTGGTCCGTGAGCGGGACGGTTGGAAGGACTTCTACCGCGCGTGCCGTGAGGTGAGTGCGTGACGAACGGGGGCGTCGGTGTGGGTGTGGTTCTGGGTGTGGGTGTGATGGTGGCTGGTTCGCGGGAGACGGGGAGGAGCGGACATGAGCGGCGAGGTGCGGGGAGCGACGACACGGGCTGGCGAGGGGCCTTTGCTCCTGGGGGTGAGGCATCACGGGCCGGGTTCGGCGCGTGCGGTGCGGGCCGCGCTTGAGGCGGGCGCCCCGCGTGTGGTGCTGATCGAAGGGCCGCCGGAGGCAGACGCGCTGGTGGCGCTCGCGGCGGACGAGGGGATGCGGCCGCCCGTCGCGCTGCTCGCGCATGTGGCGGACGAGCCGGGCCGCTCGGCGTTCTGGCCGCTGGCGGAGTTCTCGCCGGAGTGGGTCGCGATCACGTGGGCCGCGGGAGCCGGGGTCCCGGTCCGCTTCATGGATCTTCCAGCGGCGCATGCGCTGGCGCGGGCAGAGGGGAAGGAAGGGGGCGAGGACGCCGCGCAGGGTGATCCGGGCGAGCCCGGATCACCGGGGGACGCGGAGGTCGACGCGGTGCGGATCGATCCGCTGGCGGTGCTCGCCGAGACCGCCGGGTACGACGATCCGGAGCGGTGGTGGGAGGACGTCGTCGAGCACCGGGACGGAGGCGGGGACGCGTTCGCGCCGTTCGACGCGCTGGGCGAGGCCATGGGGGCGCTGCGCGAGGAGTACGGGACGGGTGGGCATGACCGCGACCTGGTGCGCGAGGCGTACATGCGTATTCAAGTGCGCACGGCGCAGCGTGAGTTCGGGCCCGACGAGGTCGCGGTCGTGTGCGGCGCCTGGCATGTGCCGGCGCTGCGGCAGAAGGTGACCGTCGCGGCCGACCGGACGCTGCTCAAGGGGCTGCCGAAGGTGAAGGTCGACATGACCTGGGTGCCCTGGACTCACCGTCGCCTCTCCCGCGCCAGTGGGTACGGCGCGGGGATCGCGTCCCCCGGTTGGTACGGGCATCTGTTCAGCGCGCCCGACCGGCCCGTCGAGCGCTGGCTGACCAAGGTCGCGAGGCTCCTCCGGGATGAGGACAGGCTTGTGTCGTCCGCGCATGTCATCGAGGCGGTACGGCTCGCGGACACGCTCGCCGCGATGCGGGGACGCCCGCTGCCGGGGCTCACCGAGACGACGGACGCGATCCGGGCGGTGATGTGCGAGGGCTCGGACGTGCCGCTTGCCCTCGTGCACGACAAGCTGGTCGTCGGGGATGTCCTGGGGGAGGTGCCGGACTCCGCGCCGGCGGTGCCGTTGCAGCGCGATCTCACGCGGCTCCAGCGAAAGCTCCGGCTCAAACCGGAAGCGCTTGAGCGGGAGTTGGAGCTGGATCTGCGCAAAGACACGGACGCGGCACGCAGCAGACTGCTGCATCGCCTGCGGCTGCTCGGGATCGGCTGGGGCGAGCCCGTCGAGTCGCGGGGAAGCACGGGTACGTTCCGGGAGACCTGGCGGCTGCGGTGGGAGCCGGAGCTTTCCGTGCGGGTGGCGGAGGCCGGGGTCTGGGGGACGACCGTGGTGGCGGCGGCCACCGCTCGGGCGGAATCCGATGCCGTCGGTGCCAGGGCGTTGGCCGACGTCACCGCGCTGGCCGAGCGGTGCCTGCTGGCGGACTTGCCGGAAGCGCTGCCTGTGGTGATGCGGGTCCTCGCCGACCGGGCGGCGCTGGACTCGGATGTCGGACATCTGGCGCAGGCGTTGCCCGCGTTGGTGAGGTCGCTTCGGTATGGGGATGTGCGGAGCACGGACACCGCTGCCCTCGGTGAGGTGGCTATGGGTCTCGCCGAGCGGGTGTTCGTCGGGCTGCCTCCCGCGTGCGCGGGGCTCGACCAGGACGCTGCGCTCGAGATGCGGGGGCATGTGGACGCGGTGCACCAGGCGGTGGGCCTGCTGGGGGAGCTGGGTGCCGGTCGGGCGGGCGAGGGGGAGTCCGGTCCGCGTCTGTCTCCGCCGGGGGCCGGTATGCGGGGGCGGTGGTTCTCCGTGCTGAGAGTGCTGGGGGAGCGGGACAGCGTCGCGGGGGTGGTGCGCGGGAGGTGCGTGCGCATCCTGGTGGACGGTGGGGGGTTGGCCGAGGACGAGGCCGCCCGGTTCATGGGGCTCGCCCTTTCGCGGGGAACCGAACCGGCCGAAGCCGCCGCCTGGATCGAGGGATTCGTGGGCGGCGGTTCGGGAGGCGGCATGTTGCTCGTGCACGACGAGCGGCTGCTCGGCCTTGTCGACGACTGGCTGACCGGGGTCCCGGACCGCGCCTTCACCGACGTACTCCCACTGCTGCGGCGCACCTTCTCGGCGTACGAACCGGGAGTGCGGCGGACGCTGGGCGAACTGGTGCGGCGGGGCCCGGCGGCGGGCGGCGCCGCGACCGCTGCCGGTGGGATACCTGGCTTCGGGCCGGAGCTCGACGGAGAGCGCGCGGACGCGGTTCTGCCGGTGCTGAGTCTGTTGCTGGGGGTTGGGGCTGGGGCTGGGACCGAAGGCGGGCTAGGGGCCAACGACGGCAACGATCTTGTGGGGGTGGGCTGATGACGCAGGACGTCGCTCAAGGCAGGGCGGTCGCACAAGGCAGGGCGGGGGACGCCGAGGTAGCCGCCGCTCAAGGCGCGCAAGCCGCGACAGCTCAGGGCAACCCCGTGGCAGATGCGCGCAGCCACGGCGGGGACGCCGGGGACGCCGCGGGGGAGCGGATGCGGCGGTGGCGTCTTGTGCTGGGCGGGGGTGAGGGCGAAGGGACGGGGTGCGAGCTCGCCGGGCGGGACGCGGCGATGGACGGAGCGCTCGGTGCGCTGTACGGGGGTGAGGGACGGGACAGAGGGAAGAAGGACCGGTCGCGGGATCGTTCGGCGGGGCTCGGGGCGTCCGCGCCGTCCGTGTCGCGCTGGCTGGGGGACATCCGCAAGTACTTCCCCTCCTCCGTCGTCCAGGTCATGCAGCGCGACGCCATTGAACGCCTCGGCCTGTCGACGCTGCTCCTGGAGCCCGAGATGCTGGAGGCCGTGGAGGCCGACGTACACCTGGTGGGAACCCTTCTCTCCCTCAACAAAGCCATGCCGGAGACCACCAAGGAGACCGCGCGGACCGTCGTACGCAAGGTGGTCGAGGACTTGGAGAAGCGGCTCGCCACGCGGACCCGGGCCACCCTCACCGGCGCGCTCGACCGCAGCGCCCGGGTCAGCAGGCCGCGCCACCACGACATCGACTGGAACCGTACGATCGCGGCCAACCTCAAGAACTATCTGCCCGAGTACAAGACGATCGTGCCGGAGCGCCTCGTCGGGTACGGGCGTGCATCGCAGTCGGTGAAGAAGGAGGTCATCCTCTGCATCGATCAGTCGGGCTCGATGGCCGCGTCCGTCGTCTACGCCTCGGTGTTCGGTGCCGTGCTCGGTTCGATGCGGTCGCTCAACACGCGGCTCGTCGTCTTCGACACGAACGTCGTCGACCTGACCGATCAGCTCGACGATCCGGTGGATGTGCTGTTCGGCACGCAGTTGGGGGGCGGGACCGACATCAACCGGGCACTCGCCTACTGCCAGTCGCAGATCACCCGGCCCGCCGACACCATCGTCGTCCTCATCAGCGACCTCTACGAAGGGGGTATACGCAACGAGATGCTGAAGCGGGTCGCGGCGATGAAGGCGTCGGGCGTGCAGTTCGTGACGCTGCTCGCGCTCTCCGACGAGGGGACGCCCGCGTACGACCGCGAACACGCGGCGGCGCTCTCGGCGTTGGATGCCCCGGCCTTCGCCTGCACCCCCGACCTTTTCCCGGAGGTGATGGCAGCGGCGATCGAGAAGCGCCCTCTGCCCATACCGGACATGAATGCGCATCGGTGACAGGGGGCTTGCGCCAGGGCGGGCAGCCCGTGCGAGGATCGGCGGGCTTCACTCCCGGAGCGAAACGTCGCGCTCCGGGCCCGCCCGGCCCAGCGCCCGGGGCACTCCGTTCAGCCCTCAGACAGCGTCCGGGGCACCCGCCCAGCAGAGGAACCCCCTCGTCTTGACTCCCGCAGCAGTCGTTCTGCCCTCTGCCGCTGTGCGCATGCCGCGCGCCGTGGCCGGGCGGCGTGCGCTGCAAGTGGTGCTGTTGCTGGTCGGGTTGCTCGCGCTGGGGATTCTCTGCGGCGAGCGTGCGCAGGCCGCGGACGGTGTTCCGGCTGCGGGGCGCGTGGAGTCGGCGAGGTCGGCGGAACCCACTCGATCCGTGGACCCCGTGAGGTCGACGGAATCCACTCGGTCCGCGGAACCCGCGAGGTCGGCGGAACCCGTGCGGGGACGGGTGGGCGAGACCGAACCCGCGGGGGAGAGCGCGAAGAAATCCGTGGGCGAGGCCGCGCGGGACGGGCGCGAAGCCGTGCGCGATGCTGCGGTCGAGCCTGTGGCCGACGCGGTCCAGCCTGTGGCCGACATCGCTGAACCCGTGGTCCACACCGCTGAGCCCGTCGCCGATGCCGCCGAGCCTGTGGCCGACGCCGCTGAGCCCGTGGTTCGGGCCGCGCGGGGTGTAGTGCGGCCGGTCGTGGACGTGGGCACTGGAGTTCTTGAGGGCGCGCCGCAGCGGGTGCTCCCCGAAGCACCCGGCTTCCCCTACCTCCCCGGCATGCCGGGCGTCCCCGGCGCTCCCAACCTCCCCGGCGTCCCCGGCGCTCCCAACCTCCCCGCCCCGCCTGAGCTGCCGCAGCCCGTCCCCGGCCCCGTCCCCGTCCCCGGCCCCGTCCCCGGCCCCGGCTCAGGCGTCGGCGGCGGTGCTGATGCCGGGGACGAGCCAGGGGCGACCCATGCCGGTCAGGGCGAGGCGGCGGCTCGAACGTGCGAGGCGCGGGCCGAGTCCTCGTACGGCACAGGCGCCCGCGTCGGCACCCTCACCGGCACCGGCGCCGCGTATCAGGCCGGCCGCCAGGTGAGCGGTGACGTATCGGACGGCGGGAAGCGCACCGAGCACGAGCCGTTCCCGTTCGCACCCGGCGATCCCGCGCGGACGCTGGGCGGACAGTCGGCCGGTGACGGGAGTTCGACGCGGCACGGCGATCCGTGTGCCGCCTCGGCCGGCGGCCGTGCGCCGGTGCGGCTTATGCGGGGCGTCGAAGCCGCTCAGGTTTCCGTGCCGATCCGCGAACGACACCGGGACATCCCCGACTTCCCTGGCTAGGGCAGCCCTTTCCCCGCGAAGACCTGCCGCGCGGGGGTGGCAAAGGTCTGCCCGCCGACCGGACTCATCCGGGTCGGATTCACAGCCAGAGTTTCGAAGGATCTGAAGCACGCATGAACAAGAACATCCGTCGTTCCATCGTCATAGCCGCCGGTGTCACGGGCGCCTGGGCGCTCGGTTCCGCCGTCGCCAGCGCGGACGAGATGCCGCAGCACTCCGTCGCCCTGCCGGACAACACGTCCGACGCGGTCGCTGACGTCACCGGCGACGTGGCTGACGTCGCCGACGCCCGGGGCACCGCGAAGTCCACTGCCGCCGACGTGCGCGGCACCGCGAAGTCCACCGCCGCCGAAGCGAAGGCCGCCACCAAGACCGCCACCAAGGCCGCCGCCCCCAAGGCCGACCTCCCCCAGGTCAACGCCCCCGAGGTCAGCACCCCGGACATCAGCACCCCGGACATCAGCACCCCGCACGTCAGCGCCCCGCACGTCAGCACCTCGGACGTCAGCACCCCCGAAGACTCCGTCGACTACCTCTTCGGTCCGCTCTCCGCCTTTGCCCCGGAGGTCGAAGCCGCCGCCACGAAGGCGCCCGCGACCGCCACGAAGACCGCCGGCCCCATCGTCGACGAGACCGCCGCAGCCGTCCTGCCGCCCATCGCCGCCACCGCGGTCGACGGTGTCGTGCCGGTCGCCGGGCAGGCGGTCGGCGATGCCGGTTACCTGGCGCAGGGCGTGGTCGGCGATGTCCAGCCGTTCGCCGGTGGGGTCGTCGGCCAGGTCCCGCCGTTCGCACAGGGTGTCGTCGGCGACGACGTGCAGCCCTTCGCGGACGGAGTCGTCGGCTCGGTGTCGCCGCTCGTGCAAACCGTCACCGACCAGGTGCGGCCCGTCGTGCAGGGCGTCGGTGGCAGCGCGGGCGAGCTCGCGTACGGCGTGACGGAAGACGTCCAGCCGTTCGCCGGTGGAGTCGTCGGCCAGGTCTCGCCCTTCGCGCAGGACCTGACGGGCACCGTCGCCCCCGACGCGCAGTCCCTCGCCGGGAACGCCGTCACGGGCGTCCAAGGCGTGGCGGACTCGGTCGCTCCGAGCTACCTGCCGACGTACGAGCAGGCGTACAACGCGTCGCACAACGCGACGTACGCCGTCTGACAGCCGGAGCGACAGCCCGTGCGGCGGCACGGGCTGTCACCCGCAGTGGCTGTACCAGCCGTAACACGAGCAAACGGGCGGCCCCTGTCACCACAGGGGCCGCCCGCCCTCGGTCCGCATCTGCGATCTGTGACAGTCATCACCGCCCAAATGTGATCTGCGATTTAGGGACCCACGGCCCACGGCGATAACCTGCGAGACGGACATGCCGCGTACCGGACTCCGTCCTACGCCTCCCTTGTGACAGCGCAGTCACGTTGCCCTCCGCGGCACGCCCACGCAGACAGCTGACCACAAAGCAGCGAGATCGCAGCGAGATCACGGAAAAGGGACGGACGCGCGTGGACCTGTTCGAGTACCAGGCGAGGGACCTCTTCGCCAAGCACGGTGTACCGGTGCTGGCCGGTGAAGTCATCGACACGCCTGAGGCGGCGCGCGAGGCCACCGAGAAGCTGGGCGGCAAGTCGGTCGTCAAGGCACAGGTGAAGGTCGGTGGCCGAGGCAAGGCCGGCGGCGTGAAGCTGGCCGACACCCCGGACGAGGCCGTCGCTCGCGCGACGGACATCCTCGGGATGGACATCAAGGGCCACACGGTCCACAAGGTGATGATCGCCGAGCTGTCCCCGGAGATCGAGGCGGAGTACTACGTCTCGTACCTCCTCGACCGCACCAACCGCACCTTCCTCGCCATGGCGTCGGTGCAGGGCGGCATGGACATCGAGGAGGTCGCGGAGAAGACCCCCGAGGCCCTCGCGAAGGTCCCGGTCAACGCCGTCGAGGGCGTGAACATCGAGAAGGCCCGCGAGATCGTGGCCCAGGCGAAGTTCCCGGCCGAGGTGGCCGAGGGTGTCGCCGAGGCCATGGTGACCCTGTGGGACACCTTCGTCGCCGAGGACGCGCTCCTCGTCGAGGTCAACCCGCTGGTGAAGACCAAGGACGGCCGCATCCTGGCCCTGGACGGCAAGGTCTCGCTCGACGAGAACGCCGACTTCCGCCAGGCCGACCACGAGGCGCTCGAGGACAAGGACGCAGCCAACCCGCTCGAGGCTGCCGCCAAGGCCAAGAACCTCAACTACGTGAAGCTCGACGGCGAGGTCGGCATCATCGGCAACGGCGCGGGTCTCGTCATGAGCACCCTGGACGTCGTCGCGTACGCCGGTGAGGCGCACGACAACGTCAAGCCGGCCAACTTCCTCGACATCGGCGGCGGCGCTTCGGCCGAGGTCATGGCGAACGGCCTGGAGATCATCCTGGGCGACCCGGACGTCAAGTCCGTCTTCGTCAACGTCTTCGGTGGCATCACCGCGTGCGACGAGGTCGCCAACGGCATCGTCCAGGCGCTCGAGCTCCTCAAGACCAAGGGCGAGGAAGTCACCAAGCCCCTGGTCGTGCGCCTCGACGGCAACAACGCGGAGCTGGGTCGCAAGATCCTGAGCGACGCCAACCACCCGCTCGTGCAGCGCGTGGACACCATGGACGGCGCGGCCGACAAGGCCGCCGAGCTCGCGGCCGCGAAGTAAGGACGAGGGACAAACACAGCCATGGCTATCTTCCTCAACAAGGACAGCAAGGTCATCGTCCAGGGCATGACCGGTGCCACGGGCATGAAGCACACCAAGCTCATGCTGGGTGACGGCACCAACATCGTCGGCGGCGTGAACCCGCGCAAGGCCGGCACCTCCGTCGACTTCGACGGCACCGAGGTCCCGGTCTTCGGCTCGGTCAAGGAGGCCATGGAGGCCACGGGCGCCAACGTGTCCGTCCTCTTCGTGCCGCCGGCCTTCTCCAAGGCCGCCGTCGTCGAGGCGATCGACGCCGAGATCCCCCTCGCGGTCGTCATCACCGAGGGCATCGCCGTCCACGACTCCGCCGCCTTCTGGGCGTACGCGAAGTCGAAGGGCAACAAGACCCGCATCATCGGCCCGAACTGCCCCGGTCTCATCACCCCGGGTCAGTCGAACGCCGGCATCATCCCGGGCGACATCACGAAGCCGGGCCGCATCGGCCTGGTCTCGAAGTCCGGCACGCTGACGTACCAGATGATGTACGAGCTCCGTGACATCGGCTTCTCCTCGGCCGTCGGCATCGGTGGCGACCCGGTCATCGGCACGACGCACATCGACGCCCTCGAGGCGTTCGAGGCCGACCCCGACACCGACCTGATCGTCATGATCGGCGAGATCGGCGGCGACGCCGAGGAGCGCGCGGCGGACTACATCAAGGCCAACGTGACGAAGCCGGTCGTCGGCTACGTCGCCGGCTTCACCGCGCCCGAGGGCAAGACCATGGGCCACGCCGGCGCCATCGTCTCCGGCTCCTCCGGTACGGCTGCCGCCAAGAAGGAGGCCCTCGAGGCCGCGGGCGTCAAGGTCGGCAAGACGCCGACCGAGACGGCGAAGCTCGCGCGGGCGATTCTCGCGGGCTGAGTTTGCCTGAACCGTATGCAGAGTGGGCCCGCACCTCGACTGAGGTGCGGGCCCACTCTGTCGTTTGCCGCGCGGGCCGTCCGGGGCTGGCCGCGCCGTTCCCCGCGCCCCCTCAAGATCGCGCAGTTCCCCGCGCCCCCTAAAAGATTGCGCAGTTCCCCGCGCCCCTTCCAGGGCCTATCTCGGCAGCGGTGTCAGTTTTTCCGGGCCGCTCGACAGTTCCTCGCGGAGTTTGCGGTGGAGGATCTGGTCCGCGTACGTCAGGTGGCCGGGGCCCATTCTCGGAGGGATGTCGCTGATGGCCTTGCCCGGGGCCTGGGGCGGCTCGTAGCGCGTGGGGGCCGTTCTCAGGGTGAGGGCCGTCGCGCCGACGACCAGGGCGGTGAAGGCGATCGCCGCGCGGGTCCAGAACCGGGCGCGGTGCTCGCTCCCGGTGCGTACCCGGGCCGGGTTCGGGGGCCGCAGCTTCTCCGCGCCGCACAGTTCGCCGAGGCGCTGGTGCAGGGCCTCGGGTGTCGCCGCCTGGTCGGGGAGCTTCTCGGCGATCACCTCGCGCGCGTGCAGCAGCCGGTTGGCCGCCGCGGGGGTGCTCGCCTCGGTCTCGGCCGCCGTATCGGGCAGGTCGAGCCCGACGCCGTCGTAGAGCATCAGGGTGCGGCGCTGCGCGGGCGGCAGGCTCATCAGAACCTTGAGGAAGGCGCGGTCGGCAGCCTCGGCGGGCGGGGCGTCGGGGTGCCTGAGGGCGGGGCGCAGGCGGTGCCAGGGGGACATCGCGTACTCGTACGCCGCCGCGCGGACCCAGCCGGCCGGGTCGCGGTCCACGGCGACCTCGGGCCAGCGCTGCCAGGCGAGCTGGAAGGCGCGCTCCACGGACTCCTGGGCGAGGGTGCGGCGGCCGGTGAGGAGATAGGTCTGGCGTACGAGGCCGGGGGCGCAGGACGCGCAGAGCATGTCGAAGGCTTCGGCGGGGGTGGACGCGCCCGTGGCGGGCCTGGACGGCCCGGTCTCGCGCGTGGCTCGGCCGACTCCCTGGGCGGCGGCCTGGCCGACCGCCGGTGGCCGCATCACCGGCTCGGGCAGGACGCGACCGTTCATCGCCGCACCCACCGGGATGCGCGCGGGGGACTTGCCGTCCACGGCGTCCTTGGCGTCCTTGGCGTCGATGGCGGGGGCCGCGTCCCGGGCCCAACTGGGGCGCCGCACGGATCGCTCGCCCGCGCGTGCCTGGTTGCCCGTGAGGGTCTGCTCGCCCGCCACGGTCCGCTCGTGCGCGATCTCGGCCAGCAGCTTCGCGTAGACGTCGCGCTTGCGGCCGCGTGGCTCGGAGCGGCCGGTCTCCCAGGCGCGGACCGTTTCCCGGGTGACGCCCACCCGCGCGGCGATCTGGGCCTGGCTCAGGGACTTGGCCTCGCGCAGACGTCGGCGTTCCTTGGGGGACGGCAACGGTGTGGCAGGGCTCTGGGTCATGTCGGACTCTCCGCGCCGTGGGCCGTGGGCCTTCGTGCGGCGGGCAGGCGGGCGCGGCCGGTCCGTCGTACGAAAAAGTACATAAACGTATCTTGTGCGACACATCCGATATTCGCCTGTTACAGAGAGAAAGCGCGTGTCGTTGGGAGCATGGCCGATGTGACTCACATCACTTACCGCAGCTCACCGGTGCCGCCCTTCAAGCCGCTGGTCCAGCGGGTCCGCCGCCGCTCGCCCGGACTGGCGACGTGCATGTTCGCAGGGGCCGTCGCGGCCGGGCTCGGGCTTGGCGCCTGTGCCGTCCTGGTCATGGTCCTCTGGGTCGGCTCGCCCTATCCGGACAACGGGCCCGAGGGGGCGCTGCATGTCGCGGCGGCGGTGTGGCTGATCGCCCACGGCACGGAGCTGATCCGGAGCGACACGTTCTCCGGGGCCTCGGTGCCGGTCGGTGTCGCGCCCTTGCTCCTGATGGTGCTGCCGGGCTGGCTCGCGCACCGCGCGGCACGGGACGCGGCGGACCCGGAGGGGCCTGGCATGGCGCCGCGGACCGTGTGGTGCGGGGTGGTCGGCGGCTATCTGCTGGTCGGCACGGCCGCGACGGTGTACGCGGCGGGTGGCGCGCTGCGGCCGTCGTGGCCCAGCGTGATGCTGCACCTGCCGGTGCTCGCCGCGGGCGCGGCGGCGGTGGGGGTCTGGTCGGCGCTCGGGTGGCCGCGGGTGCCGCTGCCGGGTGGGGTGCGCAGGGGTCTGCGCGCGCTGCCCGCAGCGGTACGCCCCTTCTTCGTACGCCGACACATCCGCGCCGCCACGCGGGCCGCGGCGGCCGGGACGGTGGTGCTGATCGGCGGCGGAGCGCTCCTGGTGGCGGTGTCGCTCGCCCTGCACGGCGGCCTGGCGAGGGCGTCGTTCGCGCAGGTCACGGACGTGTGGTCGGGCCGTTTCGCGGTACTGCTGCTCGCCGTGGCGCTGGTGCCGAACGCGGCGGTGTGGGGTGCGGCGTACGGCCTGGGCCCCGGCTTCGCGCTCGGCACCGGGAGCGTGGCGGGGCCGCTGGCCGTGAGTCCGGCGCCCGTGCTGCCGGAGTTCCCGCTGCTGGCGGCGGTGCCGACGGAGGGGCCCGGATCACCGTTGACGTGGGCGGTGGGCGCGGTGCCGCTGGCCGCGGGGATCGCGGTCGCGTGGTTCACGGCGGGGGCGGCGACGCCTGCCTCCGGAAGGCGGGGCGAGGCGTGGACCCGCGGCCGGACGGCGCTGGTCGCCCTGGTGGCGGCGGCGCTGTGCGGGGTGGCGATGGCGGTCCTCGCGGCGCTGGCGGGCGGCCCGATGGGGGTGGCCGTCCTGGCCGACTTCGGGCCGGTGTGGTGGCAGACGGGGGCGGCGGCGCTGGGGTGGACGGCGGTGGTGAGCCCGCCGTTCGCCCTCATGATGCGGGCATGGCTTCTTCGAACCCGCCGGACGCCCTCTCGGTGGGCGCAGATCAGCCGGCGTCTGCCCAAGCCGCGGGTCCCGCACTTCCGGCTGCTACCAGCCCCCGGCCTGCGTATCCCGCGCATCCCTCACCGCCGTCAGAAGCAGCCACCGCCTCCGGCGCCGCCCACGCCGGAGCCGTTCCAGCCGTACGACTTCCTGCCGCAGGACCCGCCGGGAGACATGACGGACCGGGGCGTGAGGACCTGGCACGACGGAGCCTCCCGAGAGGCCCGCTGGACAGCACTGAGAAACACGACCAAGAAGGAACGGCCACCGGGGACGTGAAGCAGGCCGCCGTCCGAGGAGGCCCCCAAGGCCTCCCAAGGCCCTCAAGGCCCCGCCCAGGATCAGTCCCGCTCGCCCAGCAGCGGGCGCAACTGCTTCGGCAGGAGGTCGTTGCACTCCTGCTTCGACTGGCTCGTGAGGGCGTCGTTCATGCACGTGTAGTAGTCGCGGTACACCATCTGCGCCGCGAACGTCGCCGCCACCATCGCCACGGCGAGCGACGCCGTCACCAGGCCGCTGACCGCCGCCGTGGTCTGCGGCTTCGTGCTCGCGGGGTCGGCCGCGGGCCGCTGGGCGGGCGGCGCCGTCGGGTCCGGCTGCTTCGGCTTCGCCCGCAGCGAGCTGATGCCCCAGTGCAGCGCGAGCGCGCCCAGGAGCAGGGCCACGTACCGCCAGCCGAAGAGCGCGAAGAAGAAGGCCCACATCCCGGAGAGCAGGGCATACCGAGCGCGGCGCTGGGCCGGGTCGGTCGGGTCCCAGCGCATGCCGGAGCCGGACCCGGACGGTCCGTCGGTGCCCTGCCCCCCACCCTGCTGGCCGGGGCGCTCGCCGAAGCCGCCGCCCTGGGAGCGGCCGGGCTGCCGGTCGCTCCACTGGCTGCCCCAGGGGGAACGCCCCTGGCCTTCGGCTTCCGGGCTGTCGCCGCCGTTGCCGGGGCGCGGACGCCACGGCTGGTCCGGGGTTCCCTCCGGCGGCGGCGCGAAGGGATTGTCGTCCTTCGAGGACTCGGAGCTCCCGGAGTTGTCGGAGCTCCCGGGGTTGTTGTCCGAGCCCCCGGAGTCCTGGGAGCCCTGCGGCGGGGACGACGGGCGGCCGTCGCGCAGCAGCGTCGAGCCGCGCTCCCCCGCGTGCGTCAGGCCGAACGCGAGGGACAGCGGAAGGCGGAGGCTACGGTCCGGCATCAGGTGTGCGTCTTCCCCTTGGTCGAGCGAACGTGTCCGAGCGAACGTGTCCGAGCGAGCGTGTCGAGCGAGCTTCTGGACGGTGTGACGTCATGCGACGTCTTGGTGCAGACGCTACCTTCCGGCCGCGCCCCCGTCCCGTGAGGGGCCGCACCGTGTGCCGGTATCGTTGCTGACGGTCGGCCGCTTCGTAGAGTTCCCCGTATCGGGAGACGCGAAGCCTTTGTACGACCCTACAAAGACGCACCTCCCGAGAAAGGGCCCCGCTGTGGCCAAGAGCCCTGTGGCCAAGCGCCTGGTCGTGCTGGTCTCCGGATCAGGCACGAATCTGCAGGCTCTGCTCGACAAGATCGCGACGGACGGGACCACGGGCTACGGCGCCGAGATCGTCGCCGTCGGCGCCGACCGCGACGGCATCGCGGGGCTCGAACGCGCCGAGCGCGCTGGTATCCCCACCTTCGTCTGCCGGGTGAAGGACCACGCGACCCGCGACGAGTGGGACGCGGCTCTCGCCGAGGCGACCGCCTCGTACGAGCCCGACCTGGTCGTTTCGGCCGGGTTCATGAAGATCGTGGGGAAGGAATTCCTCGCGCGGTTCGGCGGCCGGTTCGTCAATACGCACCCCGCCCTGCTGCCCAGTTTCCCGGGGGCCCACGGTGTGCGCGACGCGCTCGCGTACGGCGCGAAGGTCACGGGATGCACCGTCCACTTCGTCGACGACGGCGTCGACACCGGCCCGATCATCGCCCAGGGCGTGGTCCCGGTCGGGGATGAGGACGACGAGAGCGCTCTGCACGAGCGCATCAAGGAAGTCGAGCGAAGGCTGCTCGTCGATGTCGTGGGGCGTCTGGCCCGTAACGGCTACCGCATTGAGGGACGAAAGGTACTTATCCCGTGACCGCCGAAGGTACGCAGGGCTCGCAGGACTCGCAGCGCCCGATCAAGCGCGCGCTCATCAGCGTCTATGACAAGACCGGGCTCGAGGAGCTCGCGCGCGGGCTGCACGAGGCCGGCGTCGAGCTCGTCTCGACCGGTTCGACCGCCGGGAGGATCGCCGCCACCGGGGTGCCCGTCACCAAGGTCGAGGAGCTGACCGGCTTCCCCGAGTGCCTGGACGGCCGGGTCAAGACGCTGCACCCGCGCGTGCACGCCGGGATCCTCGCCGACCTGCGACTGGCCGACCACCAGAACCAGCTCGCCGACCTCGGCATCGAGCCGTTCCAGCTGGTCGTCGTGAACCTCTACCCCTTCAAGGCGACGGTCGCGTCGGGCGCGACGCCGGACGAGTGCGTCGAGCAGATCGACATCGGCGGCCCGTCGATGGTCCGCGCCGCCGCCAAGAACCACCCGTCGGTGTCGGTCATCACGAGCCCCGACCGGTACGCCGACGTGCTCGCGGCCGTCCGTGACGGCGGTTTCGACCTGACCGCGCGCAGGCGCCTGGCCGCCGAAGCGTTCCGCCACACCGCCGAGTACGACCTCGCGGTCGCCTCCTGGTTCGCGGAGGACTACGCCTCGGACGGCACCGACCACCCCGAGTTCATCGGCAGCGCGTACGCCCGCAAGAACGTCCTGCGCTACGGCGAGAACCCGCACCAGGGCGCAGCCCTCTACGTCGACGGCAGTGGCGGCCTCGCCGAGGCGGAGCAGCTGCACGGCAAGGAGATGTCGTACAACAACTACACGGACACGGACGCCGCGCGCCGTGCCGCGTACGACCACGACGACCCCTGCGTCGCGATCATCAAGCACGCCAACCCCTGCGGCATCGCGATCGGTGCGAACGTCGCCGAGGCGCACCGCAAGGCGCACGCCTGTGACCCGCTCTCCGCGTTCGGCGGCGTGATCGCGGTCAACCGCCCCGTCTCCAAGGAGATGGCCGAGCAGGTCGCCGACATCTTCACCGAGGTCATCGTCGCGCCCGAGTACGAGGACGGCGCCCTCGAAGTCCTCACCAAGAAGAAGAACATCCGTGTCCTGCGCGCCCACCAGGCCCCGTCCAACACGGTGGAGGTGAAGCAGATCGACGGCGGCGCACTCCTCCAGGTCACCGACCGCCTCCAGGCCGACGGCGACAACCCCGCCAACTGGACGCTCGCCACGGGCGACGCCCTGAACGAGGGCGAGCTCGCCGAGCTGGCCTTCGCGTGGAAGGCGTCGCGCGCGGTGAAGTCCAACGCGATCCTGCTCGCCAAGGACGGCGCCTCGGTCGGCGTCGGCATGGGTCAGGTCAACCGTGTCGACTCCGCGAAGCTCGCTGTCGAGCGGGCGGGCGAGGAGCGCGCGCACGGTGCGTACGCCGCCTCGGACGCGTTCTTCCCGTTCCCCGACGGCCTGGAGATCCTGACCGCCGCGGGCGTCAAGGCCGTGGTGCAGCCGGGCGGTTCGGTCCGTGACGAGCTGGTCGTCGAGGCCGCGAAGAAGGCGGGCGTGACGATGTACTTCACGGGTACGCGGCACTTCTTCCACTGATCGGCCCCCGGGACGGGGACGAAAACCCACGGGCCGTGCCCCCCCTCGACAGGGTGAGCACGGCCCGTGGGTGTGGATCGCGTGTGGTGCGCGGTGGTTGCTCGCCTCAGTAGCGGGGGCGGTTGAACCACGCGGTGCCGCTCGGCACGACCGGGGCGATCGTGATGATGACGGCGAAGGTGACCCAGATCAGCGGGCCGATGATGGCGGTCGCGAGACCGGAGTCGAGACCGACGAAGAGGCCGATCAGGCCGACGATGCCGCCGAGCGCGCCGTAGACGACCGTGGTGATCCGGACGCCCTGGCCGCCGCGGCTGAACTTCACGCCGAGCGTGATCGAGAGCGCGGCGAAGGCGGCGGCGATCAGGGCGCCGATGATGGCGATCCCGGCGACCGCGTCACCGGCCTCGCCCATGCCGGTGAGACCCAGGTCCTCGCCGCTGTCACCGGCGTCGCTGGCGATCGCACCCACGTAGAGGTAGATGATCGCGAAGAGTATCTGCACCGCCGAGATCAGGAACAGGAAGACGCGCGCGGTGACCAGGAGACCCGGCATCGACTGCTGCATCATGTTGCCGCCGCCGCCCGGGTAGCCGGGGTAGGCCGGCTGCTGCTGCGGGTAGCCGTAACCCTGCTGCGGCGGGACGCCGGGCGGGGTCTGGGGGTAGCCGTATCCGGGAGCGGCCGGGGGCTGCTGGGGCGGCTGCCCGTAAGGGTTGTTCGGGTCGCCGTAACTCATGGCGGTCTTCCTCCGTCGGGTAATGCGGGGACGACGCGGCACATCACGGAGGAAAGTTCTACAGATGCGGTCCGTCCCCCCGACACTGCCCGCGGCACTGTGCCGCATATCGTTCTTTAGGCCAGGCTTATTTGTCCAGCCGCATTCCCTATGAGTTGTGCAAGTGCAACAGAGCTGGTCAGGTCTCGGGACACAGCTGAGACACAGTCGGCCCGCGGAGGCGACCTGATTGGTACCGGGCGGGTCTCATCCGGGAAGATGGGGTCATGACCGCCCAGATTCTCGATGGCAAGGCCACCGCAGCCGCGATCAAGTCCGAACTGACCGCCCGCGTGGCGGCCCTGAAGGAGAGGGGCTGCACGCCCGGCCTCGGGACTGTTCTGGTCGGTGACGACCCGGGCAGCCAGAAGTACGTCGCCGGCAAGCACCGCGACTGTGCGCAGGTCGGCATCGCCTCCATCCAGCGCGAGTTGCCCGCGACCGCGACGCAGGAGGAGATCGAGGCCGTAGTCCGCGAGCTCAACGACGACCCGGCCTGCACCGGCTACATCGTGCAGCTCCCGCTGCCCAAGGGCATCGACGAGAACCGCGTCCTGGAACTCATGGACCCGGACAAGGACGCCGACGGCCTGCACCCGATGAACCTCGGCCGCCTCGTCCTGAACGAGCCCGCGCCGCTGCCCTGCACGCCCTACGGCATCATCCAGCTCCTGCGCCAGTACGGCGTGGAGATCAACGGCGCCGAAGTCGTGGTCGTCGGCCGCGGTGTCACGATCGGCCGCTCCATGCCGCTCCTGCTCACCCGCCGCTCGGAGAACGCGACGGTGACGCAGTGCCACACCGGTACGCGCGACTTGTCCACGCACCTGAAGCAGGCCGACATCATCGTGGCCGCGGCGGGCGTCCCGCACCTGATCAAGCCCGAGGACGTGAAGCCGGGCGCCGCGGTCCTGGACGTCGGCGTCTCGCGCGACGAGACCGGCAAGATCGTCGGCGACGTGCATCCGGGCGTCCGCGAGATCGCCGGGTGGATCTCGCCGAACCCCGGCGGTGTCGGCCCGATGACGCGCGCCCAGCTGCTCGTCAACGTCGTCGAGGCTGCCGAGCGCGCCGCGTCCGCCGCCGCGAGCTGAACCGGGAAGGGGTGAGCCCATGAGCGCCGAACCTGATCGAGGGGCGTCACCGGCCGACGTCACGGAGGCCGAGGCCGACGAGGACGCCGGGGCAGTCGAAGATGCCGAGACCGTCGAGGAGACCGAGGCCAAGGGTGCCGTCAGCGCCCCCGGCCCCGACGGGCCGAAGAAGACCACGCGGCGCTTTCCGCTCCTGACCCGCGACACCGCGCGGCCCGAGGGCGGCGGCCGGGCCGCGGGCGGCGACGCCCCCGCGCCCGCCCGGCAGTGGCCGCTGCTCACCGTGCTCTCGACCGTGGGGCTCGGGCTGCTGCTCACGGCCTTCGACGTGTTCCGCGTCGGCACGATACTGATCGGCCTCGCGCTGATCGCGGGCGCCGTCATGCGGTGGGCGCTGCCCGGCGTCGGCATGCTGGCGGTGCGCTCGCGCTTCACGGACATGGTCACGTACGGCGCTCTCGGCCTCGCCATCGTGCTGCTCGCGATGATGGCGCAGCCGGAACCGTGGCTGGAGATCCCGTTCCTGAGCGACACGCTGCACCGGACGATCACCACCTAGCGGTGAGCGGTCGCACGATGTGACGGCGGCCCGTCCTCTCCCCCGGGGAGGACGGGCCGCCGTCGTCATCAGGCCGTTCCGCCTACCAGAAGACCCCGTTGCGCAGCTTCTTCCAGGTGTTCTTGCCGACCTGCCCGTCGTCGGAGATGCGGGCCTTCTGCTGGACCTTCACCACCGCCTTGTAGGTCTTGTTCCCGAACTTGCCGTCCACGCCGAGGATCGTCGGGTACGAGGTGTTCCTGTTGATCAGGCACTGGACTTCCTTGATGCGCTTCTTCGCGGCGCTGCCGGTCTGACCCGCCTTGGTCAGGGCGGTGCCGTTGTAGTAGCCGCAGGAGTAGCTGGGGCGGACGTCGGCACGGACACCCTGTTCGGCGGGGGACGCGGTGGCGCCGGCGGCCGAGCCGAGTGCGAGCCCGCTGCCCAGGACGGCCGTGGTGGCCGCGAGTGCGAGGCGCTTGCGTACGTTCATGAGGTGATTTCCTCTCCCGGAAAGCGGGCCGGGTCCCCCCGTTGGGTCCCCGGACGGCCCGCGTTCCGTGCGGCCCCGGTGGTCGGCCGGTGCCGTGGTGCTGGTCCAAGAAGTTACGGGGGCGGGGCGTGGGAGTCGTCCCGTGGCGGGTTGAGGTTCGGGCACGTCCGGCGCGGTACGGCCGCGGTTCCTGCAACTTCCGCGGTACCGCGGTAGTTTGACGTTCCGGCGCCCGCACCCGGGCTACGCTGCGGCGATGCGGATCCGCCCCCTCGTCGCCGATACGTCGATCGCGGTCGCCCTGACCACGGTCGCCGTGCTCCTCGGGCAGGAGTCGGCGCGGCAGGGGTGGCCCGAACTGGGCCTGTGGGGCCACCTGTTGGTGGCGCTGGTCAACGTGCCGATCGTGGCCCGGAGCAGGGCGCCGCTCACGGTGCTCCTCACCGTGCACGTGGCATGGATCGTGTACGTCACCGCCGGCTACTGGCCCGTGGTGAACACCTTCGGCCCCATGCTCGCCGTCTACACCGTCGCCTCCCTGAGGCCGCCGCGTACCTCCCTGCCTTGTGCCGCCCTGATGAGCGCCGTGTGGATCTACGCGGGCGTGGTGAGTGAGGGCTCGGCCATGGCGTCCGTGGTCGGGCAGGCCATCGGCTTCCCCCTGGTGATCTGGCGGTTCGGCCACGTCGCGCGCCGGTCCGCCGAGCTGGCCCGGCAGCTGAAGCGCGAGCAGGACGAGCGGGCGCGGCGCGAGGTGGCCGAGGAACGCGGGCGCATAGCCCGGGAGTTGCACGACGTCGTCGCCCACCACATGTCGGTGATATCCGTGCAGGCCGGCCTCGCGAAGTTCGTCTTCACGTCCGACCCGGCCACCGCCCACGCCGCGCTCTCCACCATCTCCGGCACCAGCGGCGAGGCGCTGGAGGAGCTGCGCCGCATGCTGCGGGTGCTGCGGGCGGGGGAGGAGGGCGACGGCGTGCCCGACGCTCCCATGCCTGGCCTCGCGCGGCTCGGGGAAATGGTCGAGCGGGTGCGGGCGGGGGGAGTCGCCGTCGAGCTGCGCGTCGAGGGGACGCCGAGGCCACTGGCTCCCGGGGTCGAACTCTGCGCGTACCGCGTGGTCCAGGAGGCCCTGACCAACGTACTGAAGCACGCGCACGGCGCCGGAACGGTGGTCGAACTCCGCTATCAGCCACACCACGTGACGGTTTCAGTCATCAATGACGGGGAGGGGGTGATTCCGGACAGAGTGGGCACGGGGAGCGGCCATGGGTTGCTTGGGATGCGGGAGCGGGCCAAGCTCTACGGCGGGACGATCAGCATCGGCCCGCGGAGCGAGGGAGGGTTCGCCGTGCGCCTGACCCTGCCGACCTCCGCGCAGTCCGCACCGCAGGGGGACGACGCGACTTAAATGACCAGGGTGCTCGTGGTCGACGACCAGTTCCTCATCCGGGCCGGGTTGGTGGGGCTGCTCCGTGCCGCGCCCGGCATCGAGGTCGTCGGTGAGGCGGGCGACGGGGAGGAAGCCGTCGAGCTCGCCGCGACGACCCGGCCGGACGTGATCCTGATGGACATCCGCATGCCCGGCATGAGCGGCATCGTGGCCACCGAGAAGATCCTCGCCGAGGCGCCGGAACCCGCGCCGCGCGTCCTGGTGCTGACCACGTTCGATCTCGACGAGTACGTGTACGGGGCGCTGCGGGCCGGAGCGTCGGGCTTCCTACTCAAGGACTCCGGGCCCGAGCGCCTGCTCGCCGCGGTGGCCGCCGTCGGCGGCGGCGACGCGCTCTTCGCGCCCAGTGTCACCTGCCGTCTCGTCGAGGCCTTCGCCCGGCAGGCCGGTGCCGGTGCCGGGGCCGGGGCCGGTGACCGCGCCGAGCCGCCGCCGGATCTGCGGGCGTTGACCCTGCGCGAGGTCGAGGTCCTGAAGCTGATCGCCACGGGTCTGTCCAACGCGGACATCGCCGACCGCCTCTACATCAGCGAGGCCACCGTCAAGACCCACCTCAACCGGACGATGTCCAAACTCGACCTGGACAGCAGGGCGCAGGCGGTGGTGGTGGCGTACGAGACGGGCCTCGTCACGCCGGGCGGCGGCGGCCGCTGAAGGCGGCGGGCGACTCCCTCGAGGACGGCGCCCGTCCTCACCCCCGTGGGAGGACGGGCGCCGCCGGTCTGTGGGGGCCGTTCCAACGGGAACCAGCGTCATGCCCGCGCCAACTCCGTCACAAGGGATGCCTTGCCCCTGTGGCATGGAGGTGACCATTCCGCAACGCTGTTCCCAGCCCGCAACAAACGCTGTTCCCAGCCCGCGACAGGGGACGGCAGGGTGGGGAGGGAACCACTTCGGGTCGCCCGTCCGTCATGGGGGCAGACTGGGCACATGCTGGGGGTGAAGCATGAGTGCTGCCTGGCAGCCGCTTCCGGAGGCGCTTCCGCCGGAGGTACGGCATTTCGTGGAACAGCTGCGGCTGCTCAAGGACCGCACCGGCCTGAGCCTGATCGCGCTCGGCAAGGAGACGGCTTACAGCAAGTCCTCCTGGCAGCGGTACCTCAACGCACAGCAGCCGCCGCCCCGGCAGGCGGTCGCGGCGCTGTGCCGGGTGGCGGGGGAGGACAGCGAACGGTACTGCGCGCGCTGGGAGCCGGCCGTCCGCGTGTGGCCGCGGGGCGCCGCGAGCCCCGCGAGATCCGCCCCGGTCGCCGGCAGATCCGCCCCGGGAACCGCCCTGAGCAAGCCGGGCGAGGAGGCGCCCCCTGCCCGGCCGCGCGCAGTGCGGCGGCCCGCGCGTGCTCACCCGGCGTGGTCGTGGCGTTCCACGGCCGGTGTCACCGCGTTCCTCGTCCTCATGGTGCTGTTCGAAGGGCTGATGAGATTCCTCATGCGCTAGGGCCGCCAGGAGATGGCGGCCCTAGCCGAGCGTGCGGTGGAGCAGGGTTCAGCCGCGCCAGTTGTACGCCGCCTTCTTCCACGAGTCGTTGATCTTCACGTAGTACGTGCCGGAGAGGCGCTTGAAGCCGACGTCGTGCTTGTAGCCGCTGTAGGTGACGTGGCCGCCGCCGCTCGGGCCGTTCAGGAATTCGTCCGCGACGCCGAACGTCTCCTTGCCGACGATGCCGTCGATATGTGGCCCACTGGCCTGCGCGAGCGACGCGGTGCCGCCGAGCGCGATCGCCGCCCCCGCCGTCACGGCCACCGCCGAGCCGAGCAACCGCTTCGGCCTGCCGGAGGCTTTTCGCAAAAGGGCTAAGTCTCGCAATCGGGAAGGTTTGGGACGTCCCACGCCGCTACCAGGGGTTCCGCATCGTGGAGCGGGACGGCGATGGGACACTGGACGCCGGACCGCACGGAGTGCGACGGTGCACGCCAGTGGCCCGAACGCTCTCGCGCACCCCCGTGCCGGGAACTGACATCCTGACTTTTGGCATCCCTCTGGGTAGCCCATGACAGGAGCAGCGGGGGCTGCCCCATGGGCAGAGCAAGGGAAACCACGCGCGGGGGCACGTTGGTACGTACGGGGGGATGAGGGGGAGTAATGCCTCGTTGGAAGGCACTACCGGATGAGCTGGATCCGGAGGTCAGGGAGTTCGCGAGTCAGCTGCGCAGGCTCGTCGACCGCAGTGGTCTCAGCATTGCCGCGGTGTCGGACCGCACCGGGTACAGCAAGACGTCGTGGGAGCGCTATCTGAACGGGCGGCTGCTCGCCCCGAAGGGGGCGATCGTCGCGCTCGCCGAGGTGACGGGCACCAACCCGGTGCACCTCATCACGATGTGGGAGCTGGCCGAGCGCGCCTGGAGCCGCTCCGAGATGCGGCACGACATGACCATGCAGGCGATCCGGATCTCCCAGGCGCGGGCCGCGCTCGGCGAGCTGGGACCGAACCCGCCCAAGGGCAATGGCAAGGGGAACGGCGGCGCGGTACGGGGCGGTGGCGCCGCCGGTCCCGGTGTCGGTTCCGCCGATCGCCCCGGCCGTGCGGGCGGGAGCGCCACCGGGGTCGCGGGCCCCGCGGGTGACTGGCCCGCGGTGCCCCCGCGGACACCGTCGTACGCGGACGGGGCCGACGTCGCGGCGCCGCCCGGCCCGGCCCGGCCGGCCCATGGTGGTGACTCGCCCGACCGGCAGCGGCGGCGCAGGAAGCTCACGATGTTCCTGGCGGGCACCGTCGGGGCGCTCGTCGTCATAGCCGCCGCCGTCTTCCTGACCGACTTCGGCAAGGACGACAAGGGCGACGAAGGCGCCAAGCCGCCGGCCTCGCCGAGCACGAGTGACAAGGACCTGCCCGCGGGCGTCGAGTGCAGCGGCAAGAGCTGCACCGGCAAGGACCCGGAGACCATGGGCTGTGGCGGCGAGCTGGCCACCACGACGACACGCGCGACGGTGGGCAAGGCGCTGATCGAGGTCCGCTACAGCAAGACGTGCGGGGCGGCGTGGGCGCGCATCACGCAGGCGGCTCCGGGCGACAAGGTCACGATCAGCGGCGACGGCGCCAAGCGGAACGGCACCGTGAACGCGGACTTCGACGCGTACACCCCGATGGTGGCCGTCAAGGACGGTGCGTCGGCGGAAGCGTGCGCGACCCTCAAGGCCGGCCAGACCGGCTGCACGAAGTAGGCGGCCTGGCCAGCGGTCGGGGGTGACCACGCTGGGAGGTGGCGGCCGCCAACACAGGGGGGGGGAGCGCGGCGGCCGCCTGGGGGTGTGACCACTCCCGTGGGGGTATAGCTGCGTGTGCCCTCGTCCACGCAAGACATGCCTGTCGGTTTCACAGAAATTTTCCGGGAGCCCTCTGAGCCGCGCTTTCCCGCCGGATTTTCTTCGTCGACGGCACTGCAGACGGGACTACAGCGGCACTACAGCCGCCCTGGAGCCGCCCTCAAGTGGCGGCCGGGCGGCTGCCGCGCGGCGGTCCGGCGGCAAGGGAGAATCTTTGTGGGGCGGGCCACACCCTCCCGGGGTTCGGGGGTCGGCGGGGCGCGATAGCCTGAGCGGCGGATCTCTCTTGATGCCAAGAGATCGATCATCGAGGGCGTCGGTGGGGATCCAGCACAAGGGGACCCCGCACAAGGGGCAGGGACCCCCACCGCCAGCTGTCTTACGGAGATCGCCATGACCCGCACTCCCGTGAATGTCACCGTCACCGGCGCGGCCGGACAGATCGGCTACGCGCTGCTCTTCCGCATCGCCTCCGGCCACCTGCTCGGCGCGGACGTGCCGGTCAACCTTCGCCTCCTGGAGATCACCCCGGCCCTGAAGGCCGCCGAGGGCACCGCCATGGAGCTGGACGACTGCGCCTTCCCGCTGCTGAACTCGATCGAGATCAGTGACGACCCGAACGTCGCCTTCGACGGCGCCAACGTCGCCCTCCTCGTCGGCGCCCGCCCCCGTACCAAGGGCATGGAGCGCGGCGACCTGCTCTCCGCCAACGGCGGCATCTTCAAGCCGCAGGGCAAGGCGATCAACGACAACGCCGCGGACGACATCAAGGTCCTCGTCGTGGGCAACCCGGCCAACACCAACGCGCTCATCGCGCAGGCCGCCGCCCCGGACGTACCGGCCGAGCGCTTCACCGCGATGACCCGCCTGGACCACAACCGCGCGCTGTCGCAGCTGTCGAAGAAGACCGGCGCCCCGGTCTCCGACATCAAGCGCCTCACCATCTGGGGCAACCACTCGGCCACCCAGTACCCCGACATCTTCCACGCCGAGATCGCCGGCAAGAACGCCGCGGACGTCGTGAGCGACCAGGCCTGGCTCGCCGACGACTTCATCCCGACCGTCGCCAAGCGCGGCGCCGCGATCATCGAGGCCCGTGGCGCGTCCTCGGCCGCCTCCGCCGCCAACGCCGCCATCGACCACGTCCACACGTGGGTGAACGGCACGGCCGCCGGTGACTGGACCTCCATGGGTATCCCGTCGGACGGTTCGTACGGTGTTCCGGAGGGCCTCATCTCCTCCTTCCCCGTCACCACCAAGGACGGCAAGTACGAGATCGTCCAGGGCCTGGACATCAACGAGTTCTCGCGCACGCGCATCGACGCGTCCGTCAAGGAGCTCACCGAGGAGCGCGAGGCGGTTCGCGGCCTCGGTCTCATCTAGCACCACTCCCGTACGGCTCGGCTCGTACGGCAGCTCGTCCATCTCGCCCCCGGCAGCCCTAGGCTGCCGGGGGCGAGGTGCGTCCGGCCGCTGTGTCCGGCCGGTGCGTCCGGCCGGTGCGTCCGGCTGGGAATTCACTTATTCGAGGGGCATAGTCACCTTTCTGTGGCCCTTGCACACACGCTCCGTTACGCTCCAATTCCGCTTTACCCAGTCGGAGTTGGCCATGGCAGGTAAGACCGAGGCCACCAGGCTGCTGTGCGCCGGCGTCCATCTGGACGCGGTGTTCCGCAGGCGGGTCGTCTCAGAACTCGTCGGCCACGCGGAGCGCCCCGTGGCGCCACCGCTCGGTGCCGATGTCCTTCCGGTGCTCGCACACGCGCTGCGTGCCCGGCGCGAGGAACTGTTCACCGCGCTGCTTCTGGCAGCCGTGTGGATCGGGTTCCTCGTCACCGACGCGGTGATGGTCTGGGACGCCCTGGAGGACTCCAGGGGCGGCGACTCGGGCGTCACCGACGGAGACCTCGCGCTGCTCGCCTTCGACCCGGACGACCTCGTGGACGCGGGCCCCGGCGGCACGTTCGGCGCCTTCGTGCCGGGCGGCTGGGCGATCGCGTACGCCGTGGTGGTCCTGCTCCTCTGGCTGGCCCGGGTGGTCTCCGGCCGGGGCACGGACGCCGGGATTTTGCGGCGGGTGGAGCTTCCTCCGCCGCTGGTCTGGCTGCGGCGCCGCATCGGCTGGCTGGTGACCGCGTTCGCGTGGTGGTCCGCCGCCGCGTACGGCTTCTTCGCGCTCAGCGTGATCAGGGACACCCCGTATCCCGTGATCTTCCCGCTGCTCATCGCGGCGGTGGTCTGGCGCCATCAGTTCCTGCGCAAGCGGATCCTGCGCACCCAGCTCGCCCGGCAGGCCTTCGCCGAGACCGAACAGCCGCGCATCCCACGGCGGTTCTCCCGCATCGCCGACTGCATCCACCGCGAGCAGAACGCGCCAATCACCCTGTACGACGCCAACCGCCCCTTCGTGGGCGCCGGAAAGCCCCGCAATCCGTGGTCGGTCGTGCTCGAACTGCAACGCGCGGAGAAGGACCCGGAGGGCGGGGTGCCGGGGCAGCGCGCGTACGAACCGCTGGCCGCCCGCGAGGTGATCAAGATGATCGAGCCCCGCCTGAAGGACCTGCGCAGGTCCGCCGCGGCCACCAGCGTGGACCGGCTGCGGGACCTGGAGATCGAGGAGTTCGTCTACCTCCCCGCCGGCGCGGGCCGCGACGAGCAGCTCTACACCGGGCAGGGGTACGAGACCGCCGGGCTCTACGACCCCGGGCAGGTGGCCCGGCATCTCGAACGGGCGGCCGGCGAGGGCGGAGAGGCCCGGCGTCACTTCCTGCGGGTCCGGGTCGGTGCCTGGAACGAACAGGTCGTCCTCTCGCTCCTGGTCAGGGTGCACACCCAGGGAGGCATGCTGGTCCTCGAAGTGGTGCCGCACGTGCTCGGGCCGATCGTCCCCGAGTTCCGCGAGGTCGACACGATCGTGGCCAGTGAGCCGGAAGGGCCCGTCCGCGACGCCCTGCGCGCCTGCGTCGACGGCCCCGCGGTCGGCGTGGCGATCGGTATCGCCGCCCTGCGCGCACTGCCCTCGCTCATCCCCTCGTTCCGGCTCTGGCTCGCGCAGCCCGAGCCCTCCGAAGACCAGGCCCCCGCGCCGCGCGCCGCGCGGGCCCTGCGGTCCGCGTGCTCCTGGCTCGGGATCGGCCGCCCCGTGCAGGCGCCGCCGGACGCGCCGCTGGTCTCGCTGCGCCAACTGGCGTCCACCGACGACCTCTCGCTCTTCCAGGAGATGGACGTCGCCCGCTACACCCGCACCCTTCAGGACCGCATCGGCGAGGGCGTGCGCGACGCGCTGCGGGCCGGCGGCTTCCGCACGGACCGCCTGGAGCAGAACATCACGCAGATCAACAACAGCGGGGTCTACATCACGGAGATGTCCGGCGGCGCCCTCGCCACGGGCTCCCACGGCCAGGCCACGCACACCACCGAGAGGAGCACGGCATGAGCGGCGACGGGGAGACCGGCGGCGGCGCGCACGTCCAGATCGGTTCGATCACCGGTGGCTCGCAGGCCTTCGGTTCGCATGGCAAGGCCGAGTCCACCAACCACACGGTGGTGGTGTCCGATCCGGGACAGCAGCACCTGCTCACCCAGGTCCGTGCACTCCGGGGCGAGCTGCGCCGGGCGCCGGAGCGCACGGCCGACGACGACGCGCTCGACGCCGAACTGGCCGAGGTGGAGCGGGAGATCGGTCGCGCGGGCCACGGCGACAGCGGGCTGCTCGCCAGGCTCCGCGCCCGCCTGGAGCAGTACGGCGCCGCCGCCGCGACAGCCGCCTCCGTGACGGCCGTGCTCCAGGCGATCGCCCAGGTCACGGGCTGAGGGACGAGCCGTGCGGATCTTCGACGCGGATCGCCAGGAGTGGGTCGGCCACGAGCAGGAACGCCGGATCGCCGAGCTCCACGACCAGGACGCGGTGCGCCAGGGCAAGGCGCTGCGTGGTGTCGTGGCCGTGCTCGCCGTGTGTGGTCTCGGCTTCGGGGCCTGGGCGCTCGGCTGGAAGGACGAGCCGGGGCCGACGGGGCACCTGACGGTTCTCGAACAACCTTCACCGGCGGACACGGAGGGCGACACCGCCGCGCCGTCCCCCGCGGGCGTGCCGCCGGCTCCGTACGAGGAGGTGTTCGACGAGGAGGGCTACCGGCTCGCGGTGCCGCGGGGCTGGGTCCGTGATCTGGTCGAACCGGCCGAGGGCTTCAACGTCGTCAACTACCGCAGCCCAGAGGGAGACCGGCGGATCCAGGTGTACCGCGTGGGCGAGTCGTCCCCGTACGCGTCGTTGCGGACCTGGCTGGACGAGACGCCGATGCCCGGTGGCTTCGACCAACTCGCCCCGCTGGAGCGCAGGGACGACGAGGGCCGCCCCGCGGCCCGGCTCACGTACCTGGCCGACACGTTCAAGGGCGAACCGGACATCGGCACGTGGCACGTCATCGACCATCGCTTCGAGGCGGTGGACGGCGAGCTGTACGCCCTTGCGGTGTACGGCTCCGAGGCCGACGGCAGGGACGACGAGGAGGAGTTCATGGCCACCGCCCTGGCGTGGTTCTGCCCGCCGGACGAGATCTGCCCCGCGCCGGGCTCCACCGGCCATTGAACCGAATGTTGCGTGCCTGCTCACTGATGTAGTACTTCTTATACATGAGCGAGCAGGTGCACAACAGGTTGGCGATGGTGCGCGCGGAGCGGAAAGTGTCGCGCCAGAGCCTGGCCGAGGCAGTGGGGGTCCACTACCAGACCATCGGCTACATCGAGCGTGGGCAGTACAACCCGAGCCTCGACCTGGCGCTGAAAATCGCGGTGTTCTTCGGTCTTCCGGTGGAGGCGCTGTTCTCCCTCGAGCCGTTCCGCCCGCTCACGGACGAGGTCTACGGGAGGAGTCAGGGATGACGGGCCAGCAGGTGCGGGAGACGGGGGCGCAGCGGATGACCGGCTACGACCGGCGGATGTTCGCGCTCATGAACCGGCGCGAGGGAGCGCCGATGTACGCCACCGCCGTGCGCAGGCGGATCGCGGTCGGCGCCCACATCGCGCTGACGGTGGCGAGCGTCGCGGCCTGGCTGCTCACGGTCGTGGGCGACCAGCGCTGGGCGATGTGGACGATGCTCGGGCTTCTGCTGCCGTGGTGCGTCGCCACCGGCGTCATCAACGGCGCCACACGCGGCCTCCTCGAACTGCGTGAACGCGCCCTCGACGAGCGGCAGCGCGCGGAGCGGGTACGCGTCGCGGCGCGTGCCCGTCAGGTCATGCTGTGGCTGCTCCTGGCGGCCGCGGCGGGAGCGGGGATGGCCGCGTACCAGGGATGGGACGCCGAGGGGATGCTCTTCCCCGTGCTCTTCACCGCGTTCGTCGTGCACTGGCTGATGCCGCTGTGGGTGGCGGGGCTCGCCGTGCGGGACGAGCCCGCCGACCTCGACGAGATCGACGGGATCGACGGGATCGAGCACAGCGCTCAGTAGATGCTCGGCTTGTCCGCCACCTGACCCTGCAGCTGAGACACGTTCACCGAGTCCTCGTCGGACGGGGTCTTCGACGGGACCGGCTTGTCGTAGTCGCGGAGCGTCAGCGTCGAGTCGGTCCCCGCGCCCTTCTCGACGGCCCTGATCAGGTACGGAGTGCCTTCGGTCGCGACGTACAGCGTGGTGGTCCTGCCGTCCTGCCTGCCGGAGACGGGGATCGCGGGCGCGCCGTCGACCTCGGTCACCTCACCCTTCCGCAGGGTCGTGCTGTCGTCGGACTTGTCCTTCACCTCGTCCTGGATCGTGTTGAGGTCGCAGACCCCGGCCATGTCCTTGAGCAGGGCGTCGCCGGTCGTGCCGTACAGATAGCGGTCCCCGATGATGTCGGCGACGGCCTCGCCCTGGCCGTCGGGGAGCTGGGACTTCCAGAAGGCGAGGTCGGGCTTCATCCAGACCTTCTCGCCCCGCTTGATCAGCTCCATGCTGCCGCCGTCATCGGCCATGCGCAGCGAACCGACGCAGTTGTCGTCCTGGTCCAGGGTGAGATCCATGGAGACCGGTTCGTCGCTGTCGGTGTCCGTGCCCTTCTGTTCCAGGCTCAGGTGGACCGACTTGGCGTCGAGCAGTTCCCGCTCCGCCTTGTCGGATATCTCCTGTGCGCTCAGATCCTCGGTGCCGGCGAGCGCGACGGCCGGTGCGACCAGGAGCGCGACCGCCGTGCAGGTCGCCGTGCAGGCCGCGGCTGCCCAGGCGTGCTTCCTGGATGTTCCACGCATAGCGCCACCTCCATGGGCAAACCCCTCTTCGAGCGTACGTTTCGCCCCAGGTGCCTGCACGCGCAGTGACACAGCGCACTTTCAGTTATGTAATGCGCATGGATTCTCCGCCCCGGGGCATGTGCCCCCGGCTACCGCGAGTGACAGGCGGGGCGTATGACAGGAATGGAAGGCAAACGGGACGTGTCCGCACAACAGACCATCCATGTGGGCGGGGAGTGGCGTAGCGCCCTCTCCGGCGCCACACGCGAGATCCTCGACCCGGCGGATGCCAAGCCGTTCGCACTGATCGCCGAGGGCGGCACCGAGGACACCGACGCGGCCATCGCCGCCGCACGCGAGGCGTTCGACAACGGACCATGGCCGGCCACACCCGTCGCCGAGCGGGCCGCGCTGCTGCGCCGCGTGGCAGACCTCCTCGTACGCGACCGGGAGAAGATCGGGCTCCTGGAGAGCCGCGACGCGGGCAAGACCGTCGAGGAGGGCCGCGTCGACGTCGACTGCGTCGCCGACGCCTTCCGCTACTTCGCCGACCTGGTGATCGGCGAGGGCGCGGGCCGCGTGGTCGACGCCGGCTCCGACGACATCCACAGCGTCGTCGTGCACGAGCCCGTCGGCGTCTGCACGATGATCACGCCCTGGAACTACCCGCTCCTCCAGGCCAGCTGGAAGATCGCCCCCGCGCTCGCCGCGGGCAACACCTTCGTCATCAAGCCCAGTGAGGTCACTCCGCTGACGACGGTCGCGCTGATCGAGCTGCTCGTCGAGGCGGGCCTCCCGGCCGGTGTCGCCAACATCGTGACCGGTCCCGGCCACACCGTAGGCGCGCGCCTCTCCGACCACCCCGACGTCGACCTGGTCTCCTTCACCGGCGGCCTGGTCTCCGGCACCAAGGTCGCGCAGGCCGCGGCCGCCGGCGTCAAGAAGGTCGCCCTCGAACTCGGCGGCAAGAACCCGAACGTCGTCTTCGCCGACGCCTGCGCCACCGAAGAGGGCTTCGACACCGCCGTCGACCAGGCTCTGAACGCCGCCTTCATCCACAGCGGGCAGGTCTGCTCCGCCGGTGGGCGCCTCATCATCGAGGAGTCGGTGCGCGAGCGCTTCGTCGCCGAACTCGCCCGCCGCGCGAGCCGCATCAAGCTCGGCCGCGGCACCGAGGACGGCGTGGAGTGCGGCCCGCTCGTCTCGCAGCAGCAGCGTGAGAAGACCGAGGCGTACGTCGCCTCCGCACTGGAGGAGGGCGCGGTCCTGCGCACCGGCGGCAAGCGCCCCGAGCCCAGCGAGGTCCGCCCCGCGACCGGCTACTTCTACGAGCCGACCGTCCTGGACCAGTGCCACCGCGAGATGCGCGTCGTCCGTGAAGAGGTCTTCGGCCCGGTCCTGACCGTCGAGACCTTCCGCACCGAGGACGAGGCCGTCGCGCTCGCCAACGACACCGAGTACGGCCTCGCGGGCGCCGTCTGGACCAACGACGCCGGCCTCGGCCGCCGCATGGCCCGGCGCCTGCGCCACGGCACCATCTGGATCAACGACTTCCACCCCTACCTTCCGCAGGCGGAGTGGGGCGGCTTCGGCAAGAGCGGCGTCGGGCGCGAGCTCGGCCCCGCCGGACTCGCCGAGTACCGCGAGTCCAAGCACATCTACCAGAACCTCGCGCCGCGGCCGGTCCGCTGGTTCGCGGGCTGAGGCCCGACGCGTAGCAGCGTGCGCGGGGGCGGCGGACCCGCCCCCGCGCACGTATGTATGTCCGTACGTCCGAGCGCCCCCCGCTCTATACGCGCAAGCACCTTGCATCACACCTCGCAGGAAGAGGAGCAGCACGCATGGCTGAGACCACTGAGTACGACTACGTCATCGTCGGTGGCGGCACCGCCGGTTCGGTGATCGCATCCCGGCTCACCGAGGACCCCGGCGTCACCGTCGCCGTCATCGAGGGCGGACCCAGCGACATCGACCGCGAGGACGTCCTCACGCTGCGCCGCTGGCTCGGCCTCCTGGGCGGCGACCTCGACTACGGCTACACGACCACCGAGCAGCCGCGCGGCAACTCGCACATCCTGCACAGCCGCGCCAAGGTCCTCGGCGGCTGCTCGTCGCACAACACCCTGATCTCGTTCAAGCCGCTGCCGTCCGACTGGGACGAGTGGGAAGAGGCGGGCGCCACCGGCTGGGGCGCCAAGGCGATGGACCCCTTCTTCGGCAAGCTGCGCAACAACATCGTGCGCGTCGCCAAGAAGGACCAGAACCAGATCGCCACCGACTGGGTCGAGGCGACGAAGAGCGCGCTCGGTGTCCCCGAGGTCGTCGGCTTCAACGACAAGCCCTTCGACGAGGGCGTCGGCTTCTTCGACCTCTCGTACCACCCGGAGAACAACAAGCGTTCCTCCGCGTCCGTCGCCTACCTCCACCCCCACATGGAGGCCGGTGACCGTCCGGGCCTCCACCTGTTCCTGGAGACCTGGGCCACCAAGCTGGAGCTCGACGGAAAGACCGCGCGCGGCGTCCACATCCGTACGAAGGAGGGCGCGGAGCAACTGCTCACCGCCCGCCGCGAGGTGCTGGTCTGCGCGGGAGCCGTCGACACCCCGCGCCTGCTCATGCACTCCGGCATCGGCCCCGCCAAGGACCTCGAAGCGCTCGGCATCCCCGTGGCGCACGACCTGCCGGGCGTCGGCGAGAACCTCCTGGACCACCCGGAGTCGGTCATCGTCTGGGAGACGAACGGGCCGATCCCCGGCAACTCCGCGATGGACTCCGACGCGGGCCTCTTCGTCAAGCGGGACCCGGACCACAAGGGCCCTGACCTGATGTTCCACTTCTACCAGATCCCGTTCACGGACAACCCGGAGCGCCTGGGCTACGAACGCCCGGAGCACGGCGTCTCGATGACGCCGAACATCCCCAAGTCCCGTGCGCGTGGACGCCTCTACCTGACGTCGGCCGATCCGGAGGTCAAGCCCGCCCTCGACTTCAAGTACTTCGAGGACGAGGCGGACTACGACGGGCAGACCCTCGTCGACGGAATCAAGCTGGCCCGCAAGGTCGCACAGGCCGAGCCCTTCGCCAAGTGGCTCAAGCGCGAGGTCTTCCCCGGCCCGGACGTCACCGACGACGCCGAGATCAGCGAGCTCGTGCGCAAGGCCGCGCACACGGTGTACCACCCGGCAGGGACCTGCCGTATGGGTGCTTCCACTGATGAACTCGCTGTGGTCGACCCGGAGTTGAAGATCCGGGGACTTGAAGGAATCCGTATCGCGGACGCATCCGTCTTCCCGACGATGCCGGCCGTGAACCCGATGATCGGAGTGCTCATGGTCGGGGAAAAGTGCGCGGAACTGCTGACCGGGAGTGATGTCCGATGACCACCACCACTGACAAGGCGCCCGCCACCGAGCCCACGGCGCCCGTGTTCACCGTCCGGGACCTGTGGAAGGTCTTCGGCCCCAAGCCCCAGCGCATCCCGGGCAACGACGAGTACGCGGGTCTCTCCGCGGCCGAGCTGCGCGAGCGCACCGGCTGCACGGCGGCCGTGCGGGACGTCAGCTTCGACGTCCAGCGGGGCGAGGTCTTCGTCGTCATGGGCCTGTCGGGATCGGGCAAGTCCACCCTGGTGCGGACCCTGACCCGGCTCATCGAGCCGACCAGCGGGTCCATAGCCATGGACGGCCAGGACGTGCTCGCCATGGACAAGAACGAGCTGCGTGAACTGCGCCGCCACAAGGCCGCGATGGTCTTCCAGAACTTCGGCCTGCTTCCGCACCGCACGGTCCTCGACAACGTCGCCTACGGCCTGGAGATCCAGGGCGTCGGCAAGGCCGAGCGCCGCGCCAAGGCCATGGAGGTCGTCGCCAAGGTCGGCCTCGAAGGCATGGAGAACCGCCGCCCCACCCAGCTCTCCGGCGGCCAGCAGCAGCGCGTCGGCCTGGCCCGCGCCCTCGCCGTCGACCCCGAAGTCCTCCTCTTCGACGAACCGTTCAGCGCCCTCGACCCGCTGATCCGCCGCGACATGCAGGAAGAAGTCATCCGCCTGCACCGCGAAGAGGGCCGCACGATGGTCTTCATCACCCACGACCTGAGCGAGGCGCTGCGCCTGGGCGACCGCATCATGCTGATGCGGGACGGCGCCATCGTGCAGCTCGGCACGCCTGAGGAGATCGTCGCCAACCCGGCCGACGACTACGTCCGCGACTTCGTCCAGGACGTGGCGCGCGAGCAGGTCATCTCCGTACGCCGCGCCATGCGCCCCGCCGAGCCCGGCGAGGCCGAGACCGGTGCCGCGATCGGCCCGGACACGCTGGTCGTCGACGCGATCGAGGCCGTGGCGCGCAGCGGCGAGCACTGCCGTGTGGTGGACAACGGGCGCACCCTCGGCGTCGTCGACCACGAGCGGCTCCTCGCGGTGGTCGCGGGCCTCGACAGTGATCCCCAGGACAAGGAGGTGGCGGCTGTATGAGCGCCGCCCCGACTTCCGTACTGGAGAAGAAGGACGCCGTGTCCCCGCCGGGTCCTCCCTCCGAGGGCCCCGGGCCGCTGGCCGGTTTCCTGCGTAACCCCAAGGCCGTCCTGCTGCTCTGCGCAGTCCTTGTCGCCGTCGTCTCGGCGGCCGTCACCGCGAACGGTGTGTGGCCCTCCGACCTGACGGTCGACGTGCGCTCGCCGCTCGACGACCTCAACACCTGGATGGCCGAGAACCGGGACACCCACCCGCTCTTCCTGTACTTCCTGCTGCACATCAGCAACACCTCGCAGTCCGCGGTGGACGGTGTGTTCAGCGGCCTGGAGAGCCTCGGCTTCATCGGCGTGACCGTCGCCGCAGTCCTCATCTCCTGGTACGCGGGCGGCGCCGACCTGCGCCGACGCGCGCTGTCCCTCGCGGGCACCGCCTTCGGCACCTTCGCGGTGATCGGCGTGCTCGACGTGTGGGAAGAGGCGATGGAGACCCTCGCCCTGATGGTCGTCTGTGTGGCCGTCGCGGGTCTCGTCGGCGTACTCCTCGGCCTCGCGGCCGGACTCTCGGACCGTGCCGAACGCATCCTGCGGCCGGTCTTCGACACCATGCAGGTGCTCCCTGCCTTCTCGTATCTGCTGCCGTTCGTGATGATGTTCGACGTCGGCACCCCCGCCGTCTTCATGTCGACCGTCATCTACGCCGCCCCGCCGATGGCGCGGCTCACCTCGCTCGGCCTGCGGGGCGCCGACGCGGCGGCCCTCGAGGCGTCCCGGTCGCTCGGTGCCAGCGCCTGGCAGCGGCTGTGGACGGCTCGCCTTCCGCTGGCCCGCAAGCCGATGCTGCTCGGCCTCAACCAGACGATCATGATGTCGCTTTCGATGGTCGTGCTCGCCACGGTGGTCGGCGCCGGCGGTCTCGGCGACCCGATCTTCACCGCCATCTCCACCCTCGACGTGGGCCTCGCGGCCCCGGCCGGCATCGCGATCGTGCTGATCGCCGTCTGGCTCGACCGTACGACCGGAGCGTTCGGCGAGCGCGTCGACGACTCGGCTCCGCCGCGCAGCGCCGTCGCGACGCGCGTCCTGTGGGCCGTCATCGTCGCCCTGGTCGCGGCCGCCACCGCGCTCGGCCAGGCACTCGGCCGTACCGAGTGGCCGGAGAACTGGGTCGTCTCCATCTCCCAGCCGATCAACGAGGCCGTCGGCTGGATCGAGCGTGAACTCGGCTCCGGTGTCCCGGTGATCGGCGGCACCCTCACCTGGGCCAACGGATTCATCCGCTTTGGCATCAACCCGCTCTTCGACGCCCTGCTCGCGACCCCCTGGTGGGCGCTGCTCCTGGTGGTCGGCGTCCTCGCCTACCTCGCGGGCCGCTGGCGCGCGGCGGTCACCGCCGTGCTCGCGCTCGGCGCCATCGGCGCGATGGGGCTGTGGAACAAGTCGATGGACACGCTCTCGCAGGTCATCGCCGCTCTCGTGGTCACGCTGATCCTGGGCTTCGCCATCGGTGTGCTCGCCGCCCGGGTCGCCTGGGTGGAGCGGGCGATCAGGCCGGTGCTCGACACCATGCAGACCCTGCCTGCGTTCATCTATCTGATCCCGATGATCGCGCTGTTCGGCTCCAACCCGTCGGCCGCCGCGGTGGCCTCCGTCATCTACGCGCTGCCCGCCGTCGTCCGCATCACGGCCCAGGGCATCCGCCAGATCGACCCCTCGGCCCTGGAAGCGGCCCGCTCGCTCGGCGCCTCCACCGGCCAGCAGCTCTGGCAGGTACAGCTGCCGCTGGCCAGGCCCGCGCTGCTCGTCGCCCTCAACCAGGGCGTCGTCCTTGTCCTCTCCATGGTCGTCATCGGCGGCATGATCGGCGGCGGCGCGCTCGGCGTGGACGTGGTCAGGGGCCTCACCAAGGGCGACCTGGGCCTCGGCATGACGTCCGGCATCGCGATCGTCTGCCTGGGGCTGCTGCTCGACCGCATCTCCCAGCCAGGCGCCGAAATCAAGGAACGCGCACTTCGCTGACGTACGCGCCCCGTATGTTCTTCAACTCTCGCATTCCTGCTACGTAAGGGAACCATCTCGTGAACCGTAATCAGCGGATACGCACTTCGGTCCTGGCCGGTCTCGGCGCCCTGTCCATGGTCGCGCTCAGCGCCTGCTCCGCCGCCGACACCAAGTCGTCCGGCAGCGCCGACGAGGTCACCATCACGGTGCCTTCCTGGGTCGGCGCGCGCGCCAACGCCGAGGTCGCCAAGAAGCTCCTCGAGGACGAGGTCGGCGTCAAGAAGGTCGAGCTGCAGCAGCTCGACGAGCCGATCGCCTGGGACGCGCTGAACAACGGCAAGGCCGACGCGATCCTGGAGGACTGGGACGGCCAGCCCAAGAAGCAGAAGCTCTACATCGACCAGAAGAAGACGGTCGTCAAGGGCGGCGACCTGGGCGTCACCGGCCACATCGGCTGGTACGTGCCGAAGTACTACGCGGACAAGCACCCCGAGATCCTCGACTACAAGAACCTCAACAAGTTCGCCAAGGACTTCAAGAGCAACCGCAGCGGCGACAAGGGCGAGTTCATCGGCGCGGCGCCCTCGTACACCACGTACGACGAGCACCTGATCAAGAACCACAAGCTGAACTTCAAGATCAAGGACACCGGCAACGAGGCGGCGCAGATCAAGGAGCTCCAGCGCAAGTACGCCGCCAAGGAGCCCTTCATCTCGTACTGGTGGGAGCCCCTGTGGGCCAACGCCGACATGGACCTGGTCGAGGTGAAGTTCCCGGAGTTCAAGGAGGGCTGCAACGAGCCCGAGGCCGCCACCAAGTGTGGTTACGCCGACACTCCGCTGCAGAAGTACTTCAACGCGGACTTCGCCAAGGACGGCGGCAAGGCGGCGGAGTTCCTGAAGAACTTCAAGTGGACGACCGAGGAGCAGAACGAGGTCGCCATGTCGATCGCCAAGGACAAGATGTCCGGCGAGGCCGCGGCCGAGAAGTGGATCAAGGGCAACAAGGCGACGTGGGAGAAGTGGATCCCGAAGAAGTGACGTCGCGGCCCGCTGCCTCGCGGCGGGTGCTGAAGCCGCACGGCTGACACCACGGTGCCGGGCGCCTCTTTCCGGGGCGCCCGGCACCGTCACGTCTGCCGCAGGCCTCCCGCGATCTCCCGCAACGCCTCCGTCGCCCGCAGCAGCAGGCCGGGCCCGAAGGTGACGCGGGTGGCGCCGAGTGCGCCCAGTTCCCGCAAGGACGGCGGGCCGTCCGGCTTCGCGCCCGCGTTGAGGGGACCGTCGACGGCCGACCGCAGCCGTGGCAGTACCTCCGGCGGCGCGAGGATCGGGTAGACGCAGTCCGCGCCCGCCTCGACGTACAGCCGTGCCCGTTCGATCGCCTGCTCCGGATCGCCGTTGCCGTGGACGAACGTGTCCACCCGCGCGTTCACGAACAATTCGCCGCCCGCGGCGGCACGCACCTGCGCCAGCCAGTCCGCGTGCTCGTGCGGGTCCTTGAGCACCCCGCCCGTCGAGTCCTCCAGGTTGCAGCCCACCGCGCCCGTGGCCAGGAGCCGCTCCACCAGCTCCTTCGGTGGCAGGCCGTAGCCGTCCTCGATGTCCGCGGACACCGGCACGGAACCGGAGACCGACCGCACGATCCGGGCCACCGCCGCGAACATCTCGTCCGGCGGCACCGACCCGTCCGCGTACCCGAGCGCCGCCGAGACCCCCGCACTCGGCGTCGCGAGCGCGGGGAACCCCGCCTCCTCGAAGACCCGGGCGCTGACCGCGTCCCACGGTCCCGGCAGGACCAGCGGGTCACCGGGCGCACGCCCCTGGTGCAGCTCCCGGAAGACGTCCACGAGGCTCATGGCGTGTAGCCCCCCGGCTCGACGCGGCGGCTGACCATCACCCGGTTCCAGCTGTTGATGACGGTGATCAGAGCGATCAGGTGGGCCAGCTCGGCCTCGTCGAAGTGCTTGGCCGCGTTCTCGTACGGCTCGTCCGGCACGAAGCCGTCCGTCAGGACCGTGACCGCCTCGGTCAGGGCGAGCGCGGCCCGCTCGCGTTCGCTGTAGAGGCCGCCGGCCTCCGACCAGGCGTTGAGGAGGGCGATCCGCTTCACGCTCTCGCCGTTCTTCACGGCGATGTCCACATGCATGTCCAGGCAGAACGCGCACGCGTTGATCTGCGATGCCCGGATCATCACCAGCTCGGCGAGGACAGGGTCACCGAGCCCCTTCTTGGCGGCCGCGCTCAGCGCGGCCATCGCGCCGCCGACTCCCTTGTCCAGGTGCGTCGTACGCACGCTCACTTGAAGTCCCCCGGCTTGTAGTGGCCCGGCACCTGACGCGTCGAGACGCCGAAGCGGTTCCACGCGTTGATCACCGTGATCGCGGCGATCAGCTGCGTGAGCTCCTGCTCCTCGAAGAGGGCCGCGGCCTTGTCGTACACCTCGTCCGGCACGAATCCGTCCGTCAGGACGGTGATCGCCTCGGCCAGCTCAAGGGCGGCGACCTCCTTCGCCGTGTAGAAGTGCTGCGACTCCTCCCACGCGCTGAGCTGGATGATCCGCTCCACGCTCTCGCCCGCCGCGAGTGCGTCCTTGCTGTGCATGTCGATGCAGAGCGCGCAGTGGTTGAGCTGCGAGGCACGGATCTTGACGAGCTCCAGGATCACCGGGTCGACGCCCTTACGGGCAGCCGCGTCGAGCCGGATCATCGCCTTGAAGACCTCGGGGGCATGCTGGTGCCAGTCGAGGCGGGGCGTGTGCTCGTGGACGTATTGCTTCTGTTCGGGGGCTTCGGGGGCTTCGGGGGCTGCCGGGGAGTTGTCACTTGTCGTCATGACATCGACCGTACGGGCGCAGTAGCCCACAGGTATGGTCCATTTCCATGGAAGAATCCTGGGCCACTTTGGGCGTCGACCTTCACCTGGAGACCGGGACGGAGGCGACGCACTCCGGCGTGCGCAAGGGACTTACCGACGCCCTGCGCGAGGCGGTGCGCGGCGGCAGGCTCGCCCCCGGCACCCGCCTCCCCTCGTCCCGCTCCCTCGCCGTCGACCTCGGCATCGCCCGCAACACCGTCGCCGACGCGTACGCGGAGCTCGTCGCCGAGGGCTGGCTCACCGCACGCCAGGGCTCGGGCACCCGCGTCGCGGAACGCGCCGTGCCGCGCCCCGCCGAACCCGCACCGCGCCGCAGGGCCGCGGGCGGCCCGACGTACAACCTGATGCCGGGCACCCCCGACCTCTCCGCGTTCCCGCGCGCCGCCTGGCTCAAGGCCGCGCGCCGGGCCATGGCAGCCGCCCCGAACGACGCGCTCGGCTACGGCGATCCGCGCGGTCGCGTCGAGCTGCGCACCGCCCTCGCCGACTACCTCTCCCGGGCCCGCGGCGTGCACACCGACCCGGATCGCATCGTCGTCTGCTCCGGGTTCGCGCAGGGCCTGAGCCTGCTGGGCGGGGTGCTGCGGGCCCGCGGCCTGCGGGAGGTGACGGTCGAGTCGTACGGCCTGGACGTGCACTGGGACCTGCTCAAACGGGCCGGGCTGCGGACCAGGCCGCTGCCCTTCGACGAACTGGGCACTTCCACAGCCGAGTTGGGGGCGGGCGCCCGTGCGGCCAAGGCGGCGCTCCTCACGCCCGCGCATCAGTTCCCGATGGGCGTCCCGCTGCACCCCGACCGGCGTGCCGCCGCCGTCGACTGGGCGCGGCGCGAGGACGGACTGATCCTGGAGGACGACTACGACGGCGAGTTCCGCTACGACCGGCAGCCGGTGGGCGCCCTCCAGGGCCTCGACCCCGACCGCGTGGTCTACCTCGGCACGGCCAGCAAGTCCCTCGCCCCCGGCCTGCGGCTCGGCTGGATGGTGCTCCCGGCGCCGATCGCGGCCGAGGTCATCGAGGCGAAGGGGGGCGCGGAATGGGCCTGCGGGGCGCTCGACCAGTTGACGCTCGCGGAGTTCATCACGTCGGGTGCGTACGACCGCCATGTGCGGGGCGCGCGCCTGCGCTATCGCCGCCGGCGGGACCAACTGGTCGCCGCGCTCGCCGCACGGGCACCGGATGTGCGGGCCACCGGGATCGCGGCGGGGCTGCACGCCGTGCTCGAACTCCCGCCGGGTACGGAACGGACGGTGGTCCAGGCGGCGAGCTGGCAACGCCTGGCGGTGCAGGGCCTGTCCAGCTTCCGCCACCCCTCGGCCCGGCCTCCGGAGCGGGACGCGCTGGTGGTGGGGTACGGAACACCGGCGGATCACGGGTGGGCGGGGGCGCTGGAGGCGCTGTGCAGGGTGCTGCCGTAGGGGAACGCCTCGCGGACCGAGGGCGCAAATCGTTCCAAGAGACGCGAAGCGACGGGAGAGGGGAGGGATTCGACTGAGCCGGTTGGCACGGCGCGGGGGCCCTTACCTACGCTGATCGCCGAGCACGTAACGACGTACGTGCGACAACGGGGGAGCGGAAGAACAGATGGAAGAACAGAAGGCCCCGCGGCGAAAGCTGCGGTCCAGCACGGTCGTACTCGGCGGGATGGGTGTGCTCGCGGCGGCGCTGACCTCGTGCGGTTCGGAACCGGACAAGCGGTGCGTGGACCGCGACAGTTACCACTACCTCAACGGCTACAAGATCGTCGCCGACAAGAACTGCAAGAGCGGTTCCTCGACCTCGGGCTCCTCGAACTCCTCGTACGGCAAGGGGCGCAAGGCCAACGGCACGTCCAGCGGAACAGGGACAGGCACTGGCACAGGCACAGGCACCGGCAAGTCCGGCCGTATGGACGCCGACTGGTACTACGACGCGGACGTCGACGGCCGCTACGCCGACTACGGCACCTTCAGCCGCAGCGAGGCCGTCGACCGCGACGGCTTCGGCTGCTCGGGCAGCGGCAGTGGCGGCGGCTGAGCCAGGACCATGGAACGCCGCACCATCACTCCCCGCCCCGGCTGGCAGCAGACGGTCGAGGACCAGGGGCTCATCTACCCCCTGACCCGCTACCCCGACGACTCGCTGCGCCCGTACTGGGACGAGTCCGCCTACTACACGTTCACGCTCCCCGAGGTCGAGGCCCTGGAGGAGGTCGTCGAGGAACTGCACGCGATGTGCCTCGCGGCGGCCGAGTACATCGTCACGCACGGCCGCCTCGCCGATCTCGGCATCACGGACCCCGACGTGGCCGAAGCGGTCACCGAGGCCTGGCACCGCCGCGCCGAACTTCCCTCCCTCTATGGCCGGTTCGACCTGCGTTACGACGGCGAAGGCGGCCCGGCCAAGATGCTGGAGTACAACGCCGACACCCCCACATCCCTGGTGGAGGCCGCGAGCCCCCAGTGGTTCTGGATGGAGGAGCGCTTCCCGGGCGCCGACCAGTGGAACTCTCTCCACGAGCGCCTCGTCGACGCCTGGAAGAAGCAGGCACCGCTGCTTCCGCCCGGCGGCCCGCTGTACTTCGCGCACTCCGCCGGCGACGAGCTCGGCGAGGACCTGATGACGGTCGCGTATCTGCGCGAGACCGCACAGCAGGCCGGACTCCACACCGAGGCGATCTCCATGGAGGACATCGGCTGGGACCGGCTCTCGCGGCGTTTCGTCGACAAGAAGCTCGGCTTCATCCGGAGCTGCTTCAAGCTCTACCCGTGGGAGTGGCTGACCACCGACCGCTTCGCCCCGCACGTCCTGGAGACACTGGACAACGGCGGCGGCACCGGCTCCATCCTGTGGATCGAGCCCGCCTGGAAGATGCTGCTCTCCAACAAGGCGCTGCTCGCCGTGGTCTGGGAGCTCTACCCCGGCCATCCCAACCTCCTCCCCGCCTACCTGGACGGCCCCCGCGAGCTGGCCTCCGGACGGGGCTACGTCGCCAAGCCCCTCCTCGGCCGCGAAGGCGCCGGAGTCACGATCCATCCGCCGGGCGCCCGACCCGTCGTTCGCGAAGAGGCTTGCTGCTACCAGGAGTTGGCGCCCCTGCCCGACTTCGACGGCAATCGCGTGGTGCTCGGCGCGTGGGTGGTCGAGGACGAGGCGGCGGGTCTCGGCATCCGGGAGTCGTCGGATCTGATCACGGACGAGTACGCGAGATTCCTGCCGCACGTGATCCTCTGAGAGCGCTGTGGGGCGGGCGGTGAAGCTGTGCCCCAAGTCTCGCGAGTACGCTGCCGGTTGATCGATGACGGACTCGGAGGCGAGGGCACATGGCCGACAGCAGGATCAACACCACGCAGCCTCATACGGCCCGTATCTGGAACTACTGGCTCGGCGGCAAGGACAACTACCCCGTCGACCAGGCCGCCGGTGACCAGATCCGCACGCTGCACCCCGGCATCGGTGCGTACGCGCTGGCCGACCGGCAGTTCCTCGGGCGCGCCGTGAGCCACCTCGTGACCGAGTGCGGCATCCGGCAGTTCCTCGACATCGGCACCGGACTGCCGACCGCCGACAACACCCACGAGGTCGCCCAGCGGATCGCCCCCGAGTCCCGCGTCGTCTACGTCGACAACGACCCGCTGGTCCTCACCCACGCGCGCGCCCTCCTCACCAGCACCCCCGAGGGCAGGACCGACTACCTCGACGAGGACCTGCGCAACGTCGACAGAATCCTCGAACACGCCGCCAAAACCCTGGACTTCGACCAGCCGGTCGCGCTGATGCTGCTCGGAGTCGTCATCTTCATCGACGACGACTCGGAGGCGTACGGCATCGTGCGCCGCCTGCTCGACGCACTGCCGGCCGGCAGCCATCTCGTCCTCTCGCACACGATCACCAGCCCGAAGATGCCCGATGTCGACGAGGCGGTGGCGTTCTGGAACGAGAACGGCACCCCCAGGCTGACGCAGCGCACGCCCGAGCAAGTCGTACGTTTCTTCGAGGGCCTTGAGCTCCTCGAACCCGGCGTGGTGTCGTGCAACCGCTGGCGCACGGAGGTGGCACCGGGGGTCGAGGACGTGGCCATGTTCGGCGGAGTCGGCACCAAGCGCTGACGGTGCGGTGACGCCGCGTCCGCACTTGCGGCCACGGCGTCCACCGACTACGCCAGCACGGCCCGCAGTTGGTCGAGCCCCCAGTCCAGGTCCTCCTTGCTGATCACCAGCGGTGGAGCGATCCGGATCGTCGAGCCGTGAGTGTCCTTGACCAGCACGCCCCGGTCCATCAGCTTCTCGGAGATCTCGCGCCCCGTGCCGTGCGACGGCTCGATGTCGACGCCCGCCCACAGCCCACGGCCCCGCACCTGCGTCACCGCGCCCGTGCCGGCCAGCAGCCCGAGCTCGGCGTGCAGATGCTCGCCCAGCTCGGTGGCCCGCTGCTGGTACTCGCCCGAGCTCAGCATCGCGACGACCTCAAGCCCCACCGCGCACGCCAGCGGATTGCCGCCGAACGTCGACCCGTGCTCACCCGGCTCGAACACCCCAAGGACGTCCGCGTCCGCCACCACAGCGGACACCGGCACGACGCCCCCGCCGAGCGCCTTGCCCAGGATGTACACGTCCGGCACCACGCCCTCGTGCTCGCACGCGAACGTCCTGCCCGTCCTGCCGAGCCCCGACTGGATCTCGTCCGCCATGAAGAGGACGTTGCGCTCCCGCGTCAACTCCCGCACGCCCTCCAGGTACCCGGCCGGCGGCACCAGGACCCCGGCCTCTCCCTGGATCGGCTCCAGGAGCACGGCCACGGTGTTCTCCGTGACCGCGGCCCGCAGCGCCGTCAGATCGCCGTACGGAACGATCTCGAAACCCGGTGTGTACGGACCGAAGTCCGCCCGCGCCTCCTGGTCCGTCGAGAAGCTGACGATGGTCGTGGTGCGCCCGTGGAAGTTGTTGCGCGCCACGACGATCTTCGCCCGCCCGTCGGGCACGCCCTTGACCTGGTACCCCCACTTCCTGGCGGTCTTCACGGCCGTCTCCACCGCCTCCGCGCCGGTGTTCATCGGCAGCACCATCTCCTTGCCGCACAGCTCCGCGAGCCGCGTACAGAAGTCGGCGAACCGGTCGTGGTGGAAGGCCCGCGAGGTGAGCGTCACCCGCTCCAGCTGCGCCTTGGCCGCGTCGATCAGGCGGCGGTTGCCGTGCCCGAAGTTCAGCGCCGAGTATCCGGCCAGCATGTCGAGGTAGCGGCGCCCCTCGACGTCCGTCATCCAGGCGCCCTCCGCCGATGCGACCACGATGGGCAGCGGGTGATAGTTGTGCGCGCTGTGCGCTTCGGCCGAGGTGATGAACTTTTCGGTAATCGACACGGGGTCTCCGTTCGTCCTGCGGCATGGGGCGGGTGTGGCGCCCCATTCCTATCGTCGCTCGGATCGTGGGCGAAGAAACCTGCCGACGCGGCGTGCCCGCTAGGCTGCCTCGTACAGCACGGCGACTGGCGCACGGGGAACGGACCCCGAGGAAGCCGTGCGAGGCAGAACCTTCGAGGTGCCGACCGCCTGGGCACCCCGGGACCACGACCGGACACTCACCGCTCGCCCCGGAGGACGCCATGACGCAACTCCCGAACACCCCGAACAACCCGAACACCCCGAACAACCCGAACACAGCGGACAGCCCGAAGAACCAGGGCTCCCCGAACGCCCTCAGCCATCCCGCGCTCGCCGCGCAGGACCCCGAGCTTGCCGCGCTCGTGGGCGCCGAGGAGCAGCTCCAGGCCGACACCCTGCGCCTGATCCCCAGCGAGAACTACGTCTCCGCCGCCGTCCTCGAAGCCTCCGGCACGGTGCTGCAGAACAAGTACAGCGAGGGCTACCCGGGCCGCCGCTACTACGAGGGCCAGCAGAACATCGACCCCGTCGAGCGCCTCGCCGTCGCCCGCGCCAAGTCCGTCTTCGGCGTCGAGCACGCGAACGTCCAGCCCTACTCCGGCTCCCCGGCCAACCTCGCCGTCTACCTCGCCTTCGCCGAGCCCGGCGACACCGTGATGGGCATGGCACTGCCGATGGGCGGCCACCTCACCCACGGCTGGGGCGTCTCCGCCACGGGCAAGTGGTTCCGCGGCGTCCAGTACGGCGTACGCCAGGACACGGGTCTCGTCGACTTCGACGAGGTACGCGACCTCGCGCTCAAGGAACGCCCGAAGCTGATCTTCTGCGGTGGCACCGCCCTTCCCCGCACCATCGACTTCGCCGCCTTCGCCGAGATCGCCCACGAGGCGGGGGCCGTCCTCGTCGCCGACATCGCGCACATCGCGGGGCTGATCGCGGGCGGCGCCCACCCCTCACCGGTGCCGCACGCCGACGTGATCTCCACGACCACCCACAAGACCCTGCGCGGCCCGCGCGGCGCCATGCTGATGTCCCGTGACGAGCACGCGAAGGCCATCGACAAGGCGGTCTTCCCCGGCCTCCAGGGCGGCCCGCACAACCAGACCACCGCGGCCATCGCCGTCGCCCTGCACGAGGCGTCGCAACCCTCCTTCCGGGACTACGCCCACGCGGTCGTCGCCAACGCCCAGGCCCTCGCCGAAGCGTTGCTCGCCCGCGGCTTCGACCTGGTCTCCGGCGGCACGGACAACCACCTGATCCTGATGGACCTCACTCCCAAGGACGTCCCGGGCAAGGTCGCCGCCAAGGCCCTCGACCGGGCCGGGGTGGTCGTCAACCACAACACCGTGCCGTACGACCCGAGGAAGCCGTTCGACCCCTCCGGCGTCCGCATCGGAACCCCCTCCCTCACCTCCCGCGGTCTCGGGACGCAGCACATGCCGACCGTGGCCGACTGGATCGACCGGGGCGTCACCGCGGCCCGCGCCGGTGACGAGGACGCCCTGACGAAGATCCGGTCCGAGGTCGCCGACCTGATGGCCGCCCACCCGGCCCCGGGCCTGCCGACCCACTGACCCGCCGAACCGGGCAGCCGCCCCCGGCCGGGCTCACCGGCCGGGGGTGGCCGCAGCTCCACCTCCGCGAGCGCCGCCGGACCGCCGAACGCGCTGTGTTCCTCGTCTCACCGGCGACGATCGACAGCAGACGGGAGCGGTTCCGCGTCCGGCAGGACGGATGACGGAACCAGGCGGCAAGGGACACGGCCGGGGGACAAGATCGCGGCACACCCGTCACACGTCTGTTTCCGAGCAAGGAGAGACACCTGAGAGAATGGCTCCATGGCCCTTGATCGTCCCCGCGTGCTCTCCGGAATCCAGCCCACCGCAGGCTCGTTCCACCTCGGCAACTACCTTGGCGCGGTCCGCCAGTGGGTGGCGCTGCAGGAGTCCCACGACGCCTTTTACATGGTCGTGGACCTGCACGCGATCACGATCCCGCAGGACCCGGCGGAGCTCCGTGCCAACACCCGGCTCGCCGCCGCCCAGCTCCTCGCGGCCGGGCTCGACCCGGAACGCTGCACGCTCTTCGTCCAGAGCCACGTCCCCGAGCACGCCCAGCTCGGCTGGGTCATGAACTGCCTCACGGGCTTCGGCGAGGCGTCGCGCATGACGCAGTTCAAGGACAAGGCGGCCAAGCAGGGCGCGGACCGCGCCTCCGTGGGCCTCTTCACGTACCCGGTGCTGCAGGTCGCGGACATCCTGCTCTACCAGGCTCATCAGGTCCCGGTCGGTGAGGACCAGCGCCAGCACATCGAGCTGACCCGCGACCTCGCGGAGCGTTTCAACGGCCGCTTCGGCGAGACGTTCACCGTCCCGGCGGCGTACATCCTCAAGGAGACGGCCAAGATCTACGACCTTCAGGACCCGTCGATCAAGATGAGCAAGTCGGCGTCCACCCCGAAGGGCCTGATCAACCTCCTCGACGAGCCCAAGGCCACCGCCAAGAAGGTCAAGAGCGCGGTCACCGACACCGACACGGTGGTGCGCTACGACACCGTCGAAAAGCCGGGTGTCAGCAACCTCCTCACCATCTACTCGACGCTCACCGGCACCGGTATTCCGGAACTGGAGCAGAAGTACGCCGGCAAGGGCTACGGTGCGCTGAAGACTGACCTCGCCGACGTCATGGTCGACTTCGTGACTCCCTTCCGGGACCGCACCCAGGCCTACCTGGACGACCCGGAGACGCTCGACTCGATCCTGGCCAAGGGTGCGGAGAAGGCGCGCGCCGTCGCCGCGGAGACCCTGGCCCAGGCGTACGACAGGGTGGGTCTCCTGCCCGCCAAGCACTGAGCCACACAACCCCCGGCACCACGCCGGACACAGCAGCGCCCTCTGCCCGCCACCCGACCGACAGGAGTACGACGTGGGGACCGTAACGATCGGTGTGTCGATCGCGGTCCCGGAGCCTCACGGCAGCCTGCTCCAGGAGCGGCGCGCGGGCTTCGGGGACCCCGCGGCCCACGGCATCCCCACCCACGTCACGCTGCTGCCGCCGACCCTGGTGGACGCCGCGGCGCTGCCCGCCGTCGAGGCACACCTGGGGGCTGTCGCCGCCGCCGGGCGCCCCTTCCCGATGCGGCTGTCCGGGACGGGCACGTTCCGTCCGCTGTCGCCCGTCGTCTTCGTCCAGGTGGTGGAGGGCGGGTCGGCCTGCGGCTGGCTCCAGGAGCGGGTGCGGGACGCGTCCGGACCCATGGCGCGCGAGCTGCAGTTCCCCTACCACCCGCACGTCACGGTGGCGCACGGCATCTCCGAAGAGGCCATGGACCGGGCGTACGCGGAGCTTTCGGAGTACGAGGCCGAGTGGCCCTGCACCGGCTTCGCGCTCTACGAACAGGGCGCGGACGGCGTCTGGCGCAAGCTGCGCGAGTTCGCCTTCGGCGGTGGCGGCCCCGTCGTGCCCCCGCAGGCAGCGGCCCCGGTCACGCACGGCACGCTGCCCGCTCGCTGACCGCCGCCCCCGAAGGGCCTCACACCGGAAGCCGCCGGAACACCGTCCTCGGCACGTGACGCAGCGCCGACATGACCACCCGCAGCGCGCCGGGCACCCACACCGTCTCCGAGCGCCGCCGCAGGCCCGTCTCGATGGCCTCCGCGACCGCCTCCGGAGTGGTGGCCATGGGGGCCTCCTCCAGGCCCGCCGTCATCTTGGAGCGTACGAAGCCGGGGCGGACCACCATCACGTGCACCCCCGTGCCGTGCAGCGCGTCGCCCAGGCCCTGGGCGAAGGCGTCGAGGCCCGCCTTGCTGGACCCGTAGATGAAGTTCGAGCGGCGGGCGCGCTCGCCCGCGACCGAGGAGAGCACCACCAGGGAGCCGTGCCCCTGGGTCTGCAGTGACCGCGCGCAGACCAGGCCGGCCGAGACCGCCCCGGTGTAGTTCGTCTGCGCGACCCGCACCGCCGACAGCGGCTCGTCCTCGTCGCGTGCCTGGTCACCGAGGATCCCGAAGGCCAGCAGGACCATGTCGATGTCGCCCTCGGCGAAGATCTTGCCGAGCGTGGCCTCATGGGACTCGGAGTCGAGCGCGTCGAAGGCGACGGTGCGGACGTCCGCACCCATGTCACGCAGGCTCGCGGCGGCCTTCTCCAGGCCCGGGGACGGCCGCCCGGCCAGCCACACGGTGCGGGTGCGCCGCGCGACCAGACGGCGGGCCGTGGCGAGGCCGATCTCGGAGGTGCCGCCGAGTACGAGCAGGGACTGGGGGGTGCCGAAGGCGTCCTTCATGAGACCAACTCCTGGAGCTGTTAGAGGGCGAGGCGGCGCGAGAGGTCCGAGCGGAACACCCCGCGCGGGTCGAGATCGGCCCGCAGCGCGCGGAAGTCGCCGAGCCGCGGATACATCGCGGCGAGCATCTCCGGCCGCAGGCGGGAGTCCTTGGCCAGGTAGACGCGGCCGTCGGCGGAAGCGACCTCCTCGTCGAGATCGTCGAGGAAGGCACCGAGGCCCGGCAGGCCGGCCGGGATGTCCAGGGCGAGGGTCCAGCCGGGCATCGGGAAGGAGAGCCAGCCCGGATCGCCTTCTCCGAAGCGCTTCAGTACGGCGAGGAAGGACGGGCAGCCGCGCTCCGAGATGCGCCGCACGATGCGCCGCAGGGCCTCTTCCTTGCCGTATCCGACGACGAACTGGTACTGCACGAAACCGCCGCGGCCGTACACGCGGTTCCAGTGCGGGACGCCGTCCAGGGGGTGGAAGAACGTGGACATCTTCTGGAGCTCGCCCACGCGGTTGCGGGGTGCTTTGCGGTACCACAGCTCATTGAAGAGCCCCACCGACCTGCGCCCGAGCAGTCCTTCGGGCAGGAAGCGCGGAGCCGAGGGCAGCTGCGCGGGGCGGAACGCGAGTGGGGCTCTACGCGCGCGCGGCGGGAGGGCGTCCAGCGGAGCGTGGTCGCCACGCGTGAGCACCGAGCGGCCCATCGACCCCCCGCGCGCGAGGAGGTCGATCCACGCCACGGAGTAGCGGTAGCGGTGGTCGGTGGCGGTGAGGCGGGCCATCAGGTCGTCCAGGTCGGTGGCGCGCTCCGTGTCCACCGTCATCAACGAGGTCTCGACCGGCTGCAGTTGCAGCGTCGCGGCGAGGATGACGCCCGTCAGGCCCATGCCGCCCGCCGTCGCGTCGAACAGCGGGGTGCCGCGCTCGACCGCCTGCACCGTGCCGTCGGCGGTGAGCAGTTCGACGGCCATCACATGGCGCGAGAAGGACCCGGATCCGTGGTGGTTCTTGCCGTGGATGTCCGCGCCGATCGCGCCGCCCACGGTCACATAGCGGGTCCCCGGAGTGACCGGCACGAACCAGCCGAGCGGGAGCAGGACTTCCATCAGGCGGTGCAGCGAGACCCCGGCGTCGCACAGGACGGTGCCCGCGTCGGCGTCGATGGCGTGCACGCGGTCCATGCCCGTCATGTCGAGGACCGCGCCCCCCGCGTTCTGCGCGGCGTCCCCATAGGCCCGCCCCAGGCCTCTGGCGATGCCTCCACGCTCTCCGCAGGCCTGGAGAGCGGCCACGGCCTCCTCGGGTGAACGGGGGCGGATCAGGCGGGCGGTGGACGGGGCGGTGCGCCCCCAGCCCGACACGGAAACGGCCTCGGGATTCATCGCGGATGCGGCGTCGGCAGGCATAGGAGTGACCGTATCGCCCCAGCAAGGGGTGTTTGCCCATATTTGTTGGAGCTCTCACCGAAATGGGTGATTGAGGGAGTGTCGTCGTATATTGCCGTAAATATTGAGAGGTCGCCTAGAAGAGTCGAAGTGGTCAGGTCCCTGAAGTCCCCGGAGAGGGAAGCCACATGCACGACATGGACCACCGGCTGCTGTCGGCCCTGCGCGACTGCGGCTGCGACGCGCGCGTGGCCGCCGCCGCACGAGCCCTGTCCCAGGCCGGCGAGCACGGCGCCCTCTGGATCGTCGCGGGGCTCGCGGGCGCCGCGGTCGACCGTGAGCGGCGCGGCGCATGGCTGCGCGGCACGGCACTGACCGCCACCGCACACCTGGCCAGCATGGGCGTCAAGCGCGTGGTGCGACGCCCGCGCCCGAGCGGCAACGCGGGCATAAAGCCCCTCGTCAGGACCGCGGGGCTGCACTCCTTCCCCAGTTCGCACGCCACTTCGGCCGCCGCGGCCACCGTCGCCTTCGGCGCGCTGAGCCCCCTCGGGGCCCGCGTCGTCCCGCCGCTCGCCGCCGCGATGTGTGTCTCGCGGATGGTCGTCGGCGTCCACTACCCGAGTGACGTGGCGGCCGGCGCGGCTCTCGGCGCCCTCACCGCGCGCGTGGGCTCCGCCTGGATGAACGGGAGCCGCGAGAATGACTGACCGCACCGCCCTGCTCGAACGCCCCCAGCCGCCCCGGCCGCCCAGGCCGTCCGGTACGGGCTCCCTCGCCCTGCCGCTCGGCCTCCTGAAGACCGCGCGCCCCCGCCAGTGGGTGAAGAACGTCCTGGTCGTCGCGGCCCCCGCCGCCGCGGGCGAGCTCTTCTCACGCCACTCGCTGATCCAACTCGCCCTGGTGTTCGCGCTGTTCACGGCCGCCGCGTCCGCCGTCTACCTCGTCAACGACGCGCGGGACGCCGAGGCCGACCGAGCCCACCCCACCAAGTGCCGCAGGCCGGTCGCCGCCGGTCAGGTGCCGGTGGCGGTCGCGTACGCGGTCGGCGGACTGCTCGCCGTCCTCGCGCCGCTGGCCGCCGCCGCGTTCTGCACGCCCCTGACCGCGGGCCTCCTCGCCGCCTACGTAGTGATGCAACTGGCCTACTGCGTCAGCCTCAAGCACGTCCTGGTCGTCGACCTCGCCGTCGTCACCACGGGCTTCCTGATGCGGGCGATGATCGGGGGAGTGGCCCTCGACATCCCGCTCTCGCGCTGGTTCCTGATCACCACGGGCTTCGGCGCGCTCTTCATGGTCGCCGCCAAGCGCTACTCCGAAGCCGTCCAGCTGTCCGGAAAAGCAGGCGCCACGCGCGCGTTGCTCACCGAATACACCACCGGCTACCTCCGTTTCGTGTGGCAGCTCGCCGCCGGGGTCGCCGTCCTCGCGTACTGCCTGTGGGCCATGGAGAGCGGCGGCACCTCGAACGGCCTGCTGCCCTGGCGGCAGCTGTCGATGGCCGCCTTCGTCCTCGCCGTCCTGCGGTACGCCGTCTTCGCCGACCGGGGCACGGCGGGCGAGCCCGAGGACGTCGTCCTGCGCGACCGGGCACTGGCCGTCATCGGCCTCGTGTGGATCGCGATGTACGCCCTCGCGGTCGCCGACTGGTGAGCGCCCCGCTGGAGCGGCTGCGGGCCATGGGCCCCGAACTGCTCGGCTTCGCCGCCGCCGGGATCTGCGCCTACGCCGTCGACCTCGGCCTCTTCGTCTGGCTGCGCGGACCGGTCGGCCTCGACCCGCTGACCGCCAAGGCGCTGTCCTTCGTGGCCGGCTGCACCGTCGCGTACGCGGGCAACGCGTTCGGCACCTACCGGCGGCGGCAGGGAGCCGGAGAGTCGCGAGCCTCGCGCCTGCGCCAGTACGGCATCTTCTTCGCCGTCAACATCGCGGGCGCCCTGGTGCAGCTGCTCTGCATCGCCGTGTCCCACTACGGCCTCGGCCTCACCTCGCAGCGCGCGGACACCATCTCCGGGGCGGGAGTGGGTATGGCACTCGCCACGGTTCTGCGTTTCTGGGGTACCCGGACCTTGGTCTTCCGCACAACGGGCAGGGAGGCGTCATGGACTGGCTGACAAAGCTCCCCGGCATCGGGCCCCTGGTGGAGCGTCTGACGCGCACGCACGCGTGGAGCGCGTACGAGCGGCTCGACGGCGTGCACTGGACGCGCCTCGCGGCGGCGATGACGTTCATCAGCTTCCTGGCGCTCTTCCCGCTGATCACCGTCGCCGCGGCGGCCGCCGCGGCGACGCTCTCCAAGAGCCAGCAGAACAAGCTCGAGGACACCATCTCGAAGCAGATCCCGGGCATCTCCGATCAGCTGGACCTGGACGCCCTGGTCACCAACGCGGGCACCGTCGGGCTCATCGCGGGCGCCCTGCTGCTCTTCACCGGCATCGGCTGGGTCGGCTCGATGAGGGAGTGCCTGCGGGTCGTCTGGGAGCTGGAGGACACCGACGAGAACCCCGTCATGCGCAAGATCAAGGACGCCGGGGTACTCGTCGGTCTCGGTGGCGCCGGGCTCGCGTCCCTCATCGCCTCGACCCTCGCGTCGACCGCCGTCGGCTGGAGCGCCGACCTCCTCGGGGTCTCCGAGGACGGCTGGGGCGGGCTGCTGCTCCAGGTCATCGCGTTCGCCATCGCCGTCCTCGCGGACTTCCTGCTGCTGCTCTACGTCCTGACACTGCTGCCGGGCGTGCAGCCGCCGCGCCGCCATCTGGTCACCGCCGGTCTGATCGGCGCGGCCGGATTCGAGCTGCTCAAGCTGCTGCTCGGCGGCTACATGAAGGGCGTCGCGTCGAAGAGCATGTACGGCGCCTTCGGAGTGCCCGTCGCACTGCTCCTGTGGATCAACTTCACCGCGAAACTCCTGCTGTTCTGCGCCGCCTGGTCGGCGACGCGAAAGAAGGAACGTACAGAGAAGGAACGTACAGAAGACGAACAAGAAGAGCAGCGGAAGCAGACCGAGCGGCAGGAAGAGCCCCGCGACCTCAGCGGCGGGTCTTCCGCCGCACCAGGTCCGGCAGCGGCATCCGGCGGTTGATCACGAACAGCCCGGCGGCGATGAGCGCGAGGACGCCGGCCGCGATCCCGAGCGCGACGCCGGCACCGCCGCCCGACTCCTTGTCGGAGGCGTGCGCCACGTTCTTGGACGAGCCCGAATCGGCCTTGCCCGCACCGGGGGCGCCCTTCCCGCTGCCCGTACCGGCACTCTTCGGAGCGACCAGTTCGCCCACGGGCTCCACCTTGCCCGAGGCCTTGAAGCCCCAGTCGAGGAGCCGCTCGGTCTCCTTGTAGACCGCGTGCTGCTCACCGGAGTCGGGGTTCATGACCGTCACGAGCAGCACCTTGCCGTTGCGCTCGGCGACCCCGGTGAAGGTGTTGCCCGCGTTCGTGGTGCTGCCGTTCTTGACGCCCGCGATGCCCTTGTAGGCATCCAGACCGACATCCCCCGTAAGGAGCCGGTTGGTGTTCTGGATCTCGAAGGACCCGCGCTTCTTCTTGCCCTTGTCCTTGCCCTTCGTGACCTTCTTGGTCTCCCCGGGGAACTTGGCGGTGGCCGTCGAGCAGTACTCGCGGAAGTCCTTCTTCTGCAGCCCGGAGCGGGCGAAGAGCGTGAGGTCGTACGCGGAGGAGACCTGCCCCTTCTCGTCGTAGCCGTCCGGACTGACCACGTGCGTGTCGAGGGCCTGGAGCCCCTCGGCGTGCGCCTGCATGTCCTTGACGGTCTGCGGGACGCCGCCGTTCATCGCCGACAGGACGTGCACCGCGTCATTGCCCGACCGCAGGAAGACACCGAGCCACAGGTCGTGGACCGTGTACGTCTCCTTCTCCTTGACGCCGACCATGCTGCTGCCCGCGCCGATGCCCGCCAGGTCCGAGAGCGCGACCTTGTGCTTCTGCGTCTTGGGGAACTTCGGCAGCACCGTGTCCGCGAAGAGCATCTTCAGGGTGCTCGCCGGGGGAAGCCGCCAGTGCGAGTTGTGCGAGGCGAGCACCTCGCCCGTCTCGGCGTCCGACACCATCCAGGAGCGCGCCGACAGGTCCTTGGGGAGGACGGGAGCGCCCGCCTTCAGGCTCACCTGGGTGCCCGGCTTGCCGAGCTTGGCGCCGCCGACCGTCGACATCGAAGCCGGAGGCTTGGGCTTCTTCTCGCCCCCCGGCTTGTCGTCCGCCCATGCGGGAGTCGTGGCCGACATCGTCAGCAATGCGGCGGAGGTGACCAACAAGGCGGTCTTTCTTACGGCAGGCACGGACGAGAACGTACAGGGCGCCGCTGTGGAAGTCTCCGCCGAGGTCGGCTGTGTCATCGGCGGCCCGGACTCCCCACCCCGGCGGCGGTGCGGAAGGGAGGCTCGCGATACTGAACGTATGAAGCTCAGCCGCCCGGTCTCCTGGTTCCTGCTCGCCTTCGGTGTGTGGAGCTGGTTCATCTGGATCACCTTTCACAAGCAACTAACCATCAAGACATCGGAACCCGGAGAAGGCACAGGTCACAGCGCATGACGCCATTCGTCACCCTCCCTACAGAAGAGCGTTTGGACACCGTGAGGGTTGCGGTCTACGCCCGACAGTCCAAAGCCCGTCCCGACTCGTCAGAGGCATCCCCCGAAGCGCAGCTTGCCGCCGGAACGGCCCTGGCGGACAGTCGCGGTTGGCAGGTCGTCCATCGGTTCAAGGACGTCGGCCGCTCCGGGTGGGACCCCAACGCTGTACGCCCGGGGTTCGAAGAACTCATGGTTGCTGTCCGTGCGGGAGAGGTTGACGCGGTTGTCGTCAACGAGTTGAGTCGGCTGACCCGCAAGGGCGCGCATGACGCGTTGGAGATCGACAACGAGTTCAAGAAGCACGGCGTGCGCTTCGTGTCCGTGCTTGAGCCGTTCCTTGACACGTCCAACGCGATCGGCGTTGCGATCTTCGCCCTGATCGCGGCGCTTGCCAAACAGGACAGCGACATCAAGGCCGAGCGGCTCAAGGGCGCGAAGGAAGAGATCAAGGCCGTTGGTGGGCGGCACTCAAGCTCTCCTCCCTACGGCATGCGTGCCGTCCGCGAGAGGATCGGCAACCTCGTCGTCTCCGTGCTTGAGCCCGACGATGACAACCCGGAACATGTCGCAATCGTTGAGCGCATGCTTGAGATGAGCTGGGACGGGATTGCGGACAACAAGATTGCTACCACGTTCGCGGACGAAGAGATTCCCGCGCCCGGCAACGCCGAACGCCGCGCCACTGAGAAGCGGCTTGAGTCAATCAAGAAGCGTCGCGTGTCGGGTGAAGACGGTCCCATCCAGTGGCGTGCTCAAACCGTACGGTGGATCATCAATCACCCGGCCATTGGTGGCTTCGCAAGCGAGCGAGTGAAGCGCGGGAAGGCGTACGAAAACGTCGTCGCTCGGGATGCAGCGGGCAAGCCCATGACGCCACACAGAGGAATCATCACGGGCGCGAAGTGGCTTGAGCTGCAAGAGCGTCGCAAGAAGGGCAACGCCAACCGGAAACCGGGGAACGAGGAAACCACTCCACGCCTGCTTTCCGGATGGCGTTTCTCGACATGCGGTATCTGTGTCGGTTCCATTGGGCAGACCAAAAACAACGGTGGGCAGGACTACTACATGTGCGCAAACCCTAAGGGGCATGGCGGACTGTCCATCAAGCGGGAAGAGGCGGACAGCTACGTTGCTGGCAAGGTCTGGGCACGGCTGATCGCTGCCGACATGGAAGACGAAACAGACCGTAGCTGGGTTGCTGCGGCTGCACTGCGATTTGCGGGGCAAAAGGACTTGGCCGGAGTGCAGGAAGAACGCCGCGAAGTAGCGGCGCATTTGGATCACGTACAGCGGTCCATCGCAGAATTGCAGGCGGACCGTAAGGGCGGGTTCTACCGAGGGCGGGACGAGTTGGCCACGTGGCGGGCCACCATGGAGCAATACCGGGCCTACGAAGACGAGTGCACAACCAAGATTGCCGAGCTTGACGGCAAGCTCCAAGCCACGATTCAGGTTCCCACTGAATGGTTCGAACCCGGGGAAGACCCGGTGGGGCCCGAATCGCCGTGGGGTTCATGGGACGTATTCGAGCGACGAGAGTTTCTTGACTACTTCCTGACAGGAGTTCAGATCGGGCGGGGGCGCGACCCGGAGACGAAGAAGCTCATCCCGATTGAGGATCGGATTACGGTCAACTGGCGTCAGCTCGAACCGGACGACGAAGACGCGGACAGCGAAGAGATGCTGGCAGCGCTGTAGAACGACCCACACACCGCCCCCGGTTCCCACGAGCCGGGGGCGTCTCTATGCCCGCGTACGGCGCCGTGAGGCGTGCGGAGCTACCGGCGGATGGCGGAGCACTCAGCGGGGCGGAGCCGGGCACTCAGGGGCAGCGTGGCGTAGCTGAAGGAATTACCTCAGGACGTCACCGCTGGGCGGGTGGTCGAGCCTTCACGGCGGGGCGAGTGTCGCGCCGGTCACTGGGCGACGCGTAAGGCAATCGCCCAAAAGGGACAGAGGATTAGCGCGGCGATCCACGAATGACGCTTAAGCGACGTTGTGGGCCAACAGGGAAGCCACTTCAGGAACGTCAGTAAAGTCCTTCAGGCGGGCGAGCACCATACGAACGCGTTCCGCTGTTCGCTCTGAAGCAACGTCGGCGGAGATGTTGATCACCCGTTCCGCCACTGCCGCTGCTTCTTCAGGTTCGTTGGCGTCAGCAAGGGCAACCGCTAGCCAAGACAGGTACAGCGCCATCTCGCGCGTGTGGGTTGCGTCGTACCCGCTGAGCACTTCCCGGAGCAACGGCACAGCACGCAACGGCCGGTGAAGCTCCGTGTAGACACGGGATTCCATGACTCGAAGTTCCCCAGCGTCCACCCAATATAGGTAGGCAGGCGACTCGATTCCGGCGCCGTCTTCGCTGAGCGCTTCTGAGGCTTCTCCTAGCGCGCGCATGGCGTGTTGCCCGTTGTCGATTCCCCCAGCTTTCGTGTGTGCCCACGCCACACGGTCTAGGTACAGCGCACGGGCTTTCGGGGGTGCTCCGGCCCGTGCGTCGTTGAATGCCGCCTGGGCGAGCGTGAGCCCTTCGGCTTCTCGCCCCGTATTGCTCATTTGGTAGGCGAGCGATCCGGCGATGTTCCCGGCAAGAGTATGGTCTTCCGCCTGCCGCGCTGCGCTTATGCCTAGTCGGTAGATGCGCTCCGCTTCGTCGTGCTGCCCGGCGTCGCTCGCAATCCATCCCGCGATTTGCGCCAACTCCCCGATTTGGGCAAGCAGTTGACGCGCCACGTCAGCCGTGTGCGTGCCTTCCCGGTACAGCTTCACGGCGGAACGGAGCTCCCGGAGCGCGGGGCGGATTAGGTCACCACCCGCTAACACGTCGTCGGCAAGCCTGAGCCCGTGCACGCGCTTCTGTAGGTCGTTCACTTGCCCGATGCCGATACGGCGTCCTGTACGGGCACTGAGGGTCGCTAGCGGGTCATCGTCGGGCAGGAAGTCGGCAAGCGTCGGCAAGGGCGGCGCAGGGGCGTGCTGCGACGTTCTCAGTGCGTCTACGAGAATTCCGAGGGCGGCAGCGATGAACGGCAACCATTCCCGGGGTGTGCGCTTCCCCGTTTCCCACCGGCTGACTTCCTGCCGCCCAATCGGCTCACCCTGCACCCGCGCTGATTGGCACACTTCGCGCGCTAGGCGTGCCTGACTCCACCCCCGCTCTTCGCGTAGGCGTCGGATGTTGGCCCCGATCGCGCTGCCCATGGGTCAAGTCTGGCCGACAGTTGGCCTACTCGTGGCCGCTAGTCCTAGATCCACTTCGGGCAGACCCTGGGGCGCATGACGGAATCGAAGCGATACCCGAGCGCGCCGGTCGAACTTCCCTACGGGGAAGTCGAGTTGGAGCCGACTCCCGTTGACGGATGCGCCGGTTGTAGAGAGCTGGCCAATGTTCGGGACCGTGCGCGAACGGGTGGCGACTGGACGACCGTGACTGACTGCAACGTCCTCATGGCGCGGCACCCGGACGGGCACGGATGACCACAGCGCCGGAGCGTCTCCGCGCTGCCTCGGTATGGGGTCGGCGGACGCGCCCAGCGGATCAAGTCCCGGATCACCCAAAGCCGCGCGCGGGACGAACGGGCGGGGAACCTCAGTGGTCGCTGTGGACGGAAGGCGACCTATGCGGAGCCTGCGCCGGTCATCGCGCCATTTGGTGTGACGGGTGCTGTGGATTCGATGGCTGTGAGTTGTGCGGCTGGACGTTCAAGCGCCCGTGCCCCGTATGCATAGGTGGCGACGCGGAATCAATCCACTGGTGATCCGGCCCGCTGAGCGACGGCGAGCAACACCGCTCAGTGCGTTGGTAACAGCCCCGTTCGTGACTTCCCCCGTGGCTCATGGACGGGATGTCCTTGCGTGAGCGCGAAGACCCCGAAAGCCGATCACACCAACGCCCGTGCCTAGGATGAACGACGTGATGGCCAAGGAGAGGTGGACCCAGAAGTAGCCCGTGGGACTGCCGTTGTCGAAGGCGAGCCCGCTCGCATCCTTGGCCAAGTTCTTCACGAAGGTCGTCCAGACCACCCAAGACCACACGCCGAAGGCGAGCAGGAACCAAGAGACGGGGCGGCTGAGCTTCATGGAGTGGTGTCCTCTGGTGCGGGGGAGCCGTGCCCCGCAAGTGTCCTACTCGCAGCTCAGTGGCCTAGCATCGGGGGTAGTGGTTAGTTGCCTCTGGATTACTTTCGTCAAGAACCTGTGGAAGGACGGCAGTGGGCTCGCCTTCGATGACGCAGGCGACCCGACCGCATACTTCTGGGTGCACCTGACGCTCGCCGTCGCCTCCTTTGTCTTGGGGACGGTGGTAGGGGCCATCGGGTTGCGCGGAGTCCGTGCTCTGCGCCGTACGTCATAGCTGATCGGTCACTTCGGGTACTGCTGAGGGGCGCGCAACCGTGGTCATCCTGTTCGTGTTGGCCGGTCTTGCCGCGCTCGCGGTACTCGCCGGAATGCAGTGGTACGCCTGGCGGCGCCTGGTGCGGGACACCACGGCCGGGCCGGGGCGGGCCCGGCGTGCGGGAGCCGTGGTCTTTGTGGCGGGGCCGCTGCTGATGTTCGCCGCGGTGACGAGTGAGCGGCTCGGGGCGCCGTTCTGGCTGCAGAAGGTGCTGGCCTGGCCGGGCTTCATGTGGATGGCGCTGTCGATCTATCTCGTGCTCGCGCTTCTCGTCGGTGAGCTCGTACGGCCCTTCCTCTTGAGGCGTCACAAACCCGTGCGGCCCGAGGGGGAACCGGCCGCGGCGCCCGTGCGGACAGAGTCGGCCACCGCATCTGTGGAGACAGAACCGGCCACCGCACCCGTGCGGACAGGTCCGGCCGCCCCCTCGCGCCGTCTTTTCGTCTCCCGCGTCGTCGGCGGGACCGCGGCGGCCGTCGCCGTCGGAACGGTCGGCCACGGCACGTACGGCGTCCTGCGCGGCCCCCGCGTGAAGCGCGTCACCGTGCCGTTGGCCAAGCTGCCGCGCGGGGCGCACGGGTTCCGGATCGCGGTGGTCAGCGACATCCACCTGGGTCCGATTCTCGGACGCGGCTTCACCCAGCGCGTGGTGGACACGATCAACGGCACGCAGCCCGACCTCATCGCGGTCGTCGGCGACCTGGTCGACGGCAGCGTCGAGGACCTCGGACCCGCAGCCGCGCCGCTCGCGCAGCTCCGGGCGAGGCACGGGGCGTACTTCGTGACCGGCAACCACGAGTACTTCTCGGGAGCCGAGCAGTGGGTCGACCACGTACGCGAACTGGGTCTGCGGCCCCTGGAGAACGCCCGTACCGAACTGCCCGGCTTCGACCTCGCGGGCGTGGACGACGTGGCGGGCGAGAGCGAGGGGCACGGGCCCGACTTCGCCAAGGCGCTGGGTGACAGGGACCGCTCGCGTGCCTCCGTGCTGCTCGCCCATCAGCCGGTCGTCATCCACGACGCCGTCAAGCACGGCGTCGACCTCCAGCTCTCCGGGCACACCCATGGCGGACAGCTCTGGCCAGGCAATTTCATCGCCGACCTGGCGAATCCGACGCTCGCCGGACTGGAGCGGTACGGCGACACGCAGCTGTACGTGACGCGTGGCGCGGGCGCGTGGGGTCCGCCGGTGCGCGTGGGGGCGCCGTCCGACATCACGGTCGTCGAACTGGCCTCCCGCCAGGCGTGATCGCGCGTTGGTTCGATGTGGGACGAACCTGGCCGGATACGACCGGGCCGTAAGGTGACGGTGTGACACCGGGCACTGCCTCTGTGCAGCATTAAGTGTCGGAAGTGTGTGCGGTTCTTGGCGCTTTGGTGTGCCATAGGGGGAACGTTGTTGCGACGTCAGGCTTTCCGGCTGCCACCGCATCCGGCATCCGTCTCGCTCGCCAGGCTCCGTGTGCACGACCATCTCGCCGCCTGGGGGCACAAGGAGGAGAGCGCGGCGCTGCACGACGCCGTGCTCCTCGTGTCCGAGCTCGTGACCAACGCGGTGTGCCACGGTCGCGTCCTGAACCGGGAGTTCGAGGTCGCGGTCACGGTGCTCGCCGACGGGGACTGCTTCATAGAAGTGTCCGACGAGAGCCCGACGAGGCCGGAACCGTGGGAAGCGGGTCCTTTGGAGGAGAGCGGCCGTGGGCTGGCCCTGCTCGACGCGCTCGCCGAGGCGTGGGGCGTCTGGCAGCGGGGACGGAACGGGAAGACGGTGTGGGCACTGGTACGGGCCTGAGAGCCGCCCTCAACCGCCCGCTCGCGCAGGCAACGCCACCGTCACCGTGAGCCCCGCCCCCGGCACCGTCTCCACCCCCACCTCGCCGCCGTGCGCCGCGACGACCCCCTGCACGATCGCCATCCCGAGCCCGCTGCCCGCGCCCCCGCCCGCACGGAAGAACCGGTCGAACACGCGCGCCGCGTCCTCCTCCGCGAGACCGGGCCCCTGGTCGGCCACGCGCAGCCGCACCACCCCGTCCTGCCGCTCGACGCCCACCGTGAGCGGCGCGTCGGCGGGCGTGTGGACGCGTACGTTGGCAAGGAGATTGCCGAGCACCTGGCGCATCCCCGACTCGTCCGCGCGGATCAGCACCGCCCCTTCGGCGCGGACCGTGAGCGGACGCTCCGGCTCCTGCACCCGCAGGTCGTCGGCGGCGTCCCGTACGAGGCGGCTCAAGTCGACGTTCCTGAGGCGCAGTTCCGGCTGCTGGTCGAGGCGGGCCAGGGTGAGCAGCTCGTCGACGAGGCGTCCCATCCGGTCGGTCTCGGCGATGACGCGGCTCCACGCGCGCGTGCGTTCCGCCGGATCACGGAGCATCCCCTTGTCGTACAGCTGGAGGTAGCCGCGGATCGCCGACAAGGGCGTACGCAGTTCGTGCGAGGCATCGGCCACGAAGCGGCGCAGTTGTGCCGAGCTGCGCTCGCGTGTCTCGAAGGCGGACTCCACCTGGTGCAGCATGGAGTTGAGGGCGAGGCGCAGCTGTTCGGTCTCCAACACCGGGGCGCGGCTCGTCGGGACGCGCCGGGTGAGGTCGCCCTCGGCGATGGCGGACGCGGTCTCGACCATGTCCTCCAGAGGCCGCAGCCGGTGATGTGCGGAGATCATCGTCAGGACGGCGAGCAGCCCCAACAGGACCACTCCGAAGGCGGCGTCGAGTTTGAGCGCCTTCTTGACGCCCGATTCCACGTCCTGCGTGGCCGCGGCCATCAGGACCGTCGTGCCGTCGGCGAGCTCCGCGCCCACCATGCGGTGGGCGTCGCCGTCCAGGGTGATGTCCTGTGGCTCGGACCGGTCGGCGACCGTCTCGGGGTCGTCGACCGCGGCGGCCAGGGCGCGCTGGCGCGTGGTCGGGGCGAGCGCCCCGATCGCGACGGGCTCACCGCGCTCGTCCACCGCCACGAACACCGTGTTCCCGCGCGGCAGGGCGCCGGCACGCTCCTTGCCGCCGGGGGAGAGCTTGTCGAGCGCGATGCCCAGTTCGCTGAGCCTCTCGATGTCCTTCATGGTGAGGCCCGTGCTCAGCAACGAGGCGCGCGACTGCGACAGTTCGGCATCCACGTTGTCCAGCAGATAGTGGCGCATGCCCATGACGCTCACGCCGGTCGCCACGATGACGCCGAGGGCGAGGAGCGCCACGTTCACCCACGTGAGCTTGGCGCGCAGCGAGCTCATGCCGCGGTGCGCACGCCTCATGCGAGGCCGTATCCCACGCCCCGCCGGGTCGTGATCACCGGTGGGCCGAGCGCGTCCAGTTTGCGCCGCAGATAGCTGATGTAGGTCTCCACGACCGTCGACTCGGCGGGGTGCTCGTACTGCCACACATGGCGCAGGAGCTGCTCTTTGGGCACCACACGGCCGCCGTTGCGCACCAGGAAGCGCAACAGGGCGTACTCGGTGGGCGTGAGCTGTGCCGTGCGACCCGCGCGGCGCACCACGTACGTCGTCTCGTCCAGCTCCAGGTCGCCGTAGCGCAGTGGTGGCCGCTGGGGGAGCACGTCGCCCGCCCTGGTGCGGCGCAGGACCGCGCCGATGCGGGCGATGACCTCGTCGATGTTGAACGGCTTGGTGATGTAGTCGTCGCCGAAGCCGAGGGCGCCCACGACCTCCGCGGGCGCGTCCCGCGCGGTCACGAAGAGCAGGGCCGATTCGGGACACCGGGCGCGCAGTTCCCTGGCCAGGGCGCGGCCGTCACCGTCGGGCAGCATCACGTCAAGGAGCGCCACGTCGGGCCGGGTGCGCCCGGCGAGCGCGAGGGCCTCGCGCACAGTGCCCGCCACCATCACGTCGAAGCGGTGGTAGCGCAGGGCGATGGCGAGCACGTCGGCGATGCTCGGCTCGTCCTCGACGACGAGCACGGTGGCCCCGGCGCCCGGCCCGGCCGCACTGTTCGGGCCGACCGCACTGTCCAGACCGTTCCGCACTCCGACATCAGTTCCCTGCTGGCCTTCGGCGTGGCTCATGACCTCAGTATCGGCGCGGACGTTGTACGAAGGCCCGGCCCGTGTCTTGGAGTTGCTTGAGAATCATGGCCGCGCGGCGCCGTCGCGGCGCGGTGGCGCCGATGCTGAGGCTCCTGACGCACGGACCCGGGGGACCTGACGAACGCGGAGGAGGAGTGGATCGTGGCGGCATTGGCGCGATGGTGCTATCGGCACCGTCTGGTGGTCCTTGTGCTGTGGGTGGGGGCTCTGTTCGGTCTGGGGGCCGCGGGGACCTCGGCGGGAACGAATTACTCGAACGTGTTCTCCCTGCCGGACACCGATTCCAAGCGCGCGTACGACCTGATGACGAAGGCATTCCCGGAGAGCGCCGGAGACACCGACACGGTCGTCTGGCGCGTCGGCGAAGGAGCCTCGGCCCGTGACGGGGACGTACGTTCTCGTATAGAGCCCGCGCTCGAGGAGATCGCCGGCATGAAGGGCGTCGGCGAGGTCGCGAGCCCGTACGCGTCCAAGCAGGCGGGCGCGGCACAGATCAGCGCGGACGGGCGCATCGCCTACGCCCAGGTGACCTTCGCCGAGGAGGCGAACTCGGTCCCCAAGGAACTCGTCCAGGACGTCGTGGACACGGCTCAGAAGGCCGAGCGCTCCGGTCTCCGGGTCGAACTGGGCGGCCAGGCGATCACCCGCATCCAGGAGCCGCCCGCCGGCATCGCCGAGACGGTCGGCATCGCGGCCGCGGCCGTCGTCCTCTTCCTGGCCTTCGGTTCGCTCTTCGCGATGGCCCTGCCGATCGTCATCGCGGTCTTCGGAGTGGGCCTCGGCATGCTCTCGACGATGCTGCTCAGCCACGTCACCGACATCCCCGAAGTGGCCCCGCTGCTCGGCTCGCTGATCGGCCTGGGCGTCGGCATCGACTACGCGCTCTTCATCGTCACCCGGCACCGGCGCGGCATCCTGCGCGGCATGGAGCCCGAGGAGTCCGCGGTGCAGGCCCTGAACACCTCGGGCCGCGCGGTGCTCTTCGCGGGCGGCACGGTGTGCATCGCGCTCGCCGGGATGCTGGTGATGAACATGCGCTTCCTGGACGGCGTGGTCGTCGCGGCCTCCCTGACGGTGGTCCTGAGCGTGCTCGCGGCCATCACCCTGCTGCCCTCGCTCCTCGGACTGCTCGGGCCCCGTGTGCTCAGCCGCAGGCAGCGGCGCCGGCTCGCCGCCACGGGGCCGGAGCCCGCCGAGGCGAGCGGACTCGCGGCGCGCTGGTCCTCGTACGTCCAGAAGCGTCCCCGCTCGATCGCGGCACTCGCCTTCGTGGTGATGGCCTTCCTCGCCCTGCCGCTGCTCTCCTTGCGGCTCGGCGCGACCGACCAGGGCAACCACCAGGAGTCGACGACGACCCGGCAGGCGTACGACCTGCTGGCCGAGGGGTTCGGTCCGGGGTTCAACGGCCCGCTCCAAGTAGTGGCCGAAGAGGCCGACACCGGGAGTCTGGTGGCGGCCATCCGCGATACGGAGGGCGTCGCGAGGGTGGCCGCCGCCCCGCCGGCGAACGGCGTGTCGGTCATCAGCGTGGTCCCGACGACCTCCCCCCAGTCGTCGGAGACGGACGAGCTCATCGACCGTCTACGGGGAGAGGTGCTTCCGGAGGCCGGAGTCGACGCCCATGTGGGCGGCGTCACCGCGGTCTTCAAGGACTTCGCGGCGGTGACCGGCGATCGACTGCCCTACTTCGTAGGAGCGATCATCGCGCTCGGCTTCCTCTTGCTGCTGGTCGCGTTCCGTTCGCTGGTGGTGCCTCTGACGGCGGCCCTGATGAATCTGATCGCGGCGGCGGCGTCCTTCGGCGTACTGGTGGCGGTCTTCCAGTGGGGCTGGGGCACGGAGATCCTCGGCATCGGCAAGGAGGGCCCGATCACCGCCTTCCTGCCCGTCATCATGCTGTCGCTGCTCTTCGGGCTCTCGATGGACTACCAGGTGTTCCTGGTGAGCCGCATGCACGAGGAATGGGTGCACACGAAGGACAACGCCCGCGCGGTGCGGGTGGGTCTCGCCGAGACGAGCAGGGTCATCAACTGCGCGGCCCTGATCATGATCTGCGTCTTCTCCGCGTTCGTCCTGAGCGGTGACATGGAGGGCGCGATGGCGGGCATCGGCCTGGCGGCGGCGGTCGCCTTGGACGCGTTCATCCTGCGTACGGCTCTCGTCCCGGCCGCCATGCACCTGCTCGGCCGCTCCAACTGGTGGCTCCCCGCCGGCCTGGAGAAGCGCCTGCCGCACCTGGCGGTGGAGCCGCGGGAAGCGCCGGACGAGCCGGCGGCCGTGCCGCACGCGCGCGTGGCCCCGAACGACGGCGAAGGCGTCGCCTCCGTAGTGCACGGTTTCATCCGCACAGCGGAGGGCGAACCGGTGGAGGGCGCGACCCTGACCCTCGTCTCGCAAGGGGGCGGCCAGCTGGACCGCGTGACCTCCCTGGCGGACGGCTCGTACATCGTCGCGGCCCCGTCGGCGGGCGCGTACCTGCTGGCTGTGAGGGCCCCCGGGTACGTGGCCCGCGCGCGGCACCTCATGGTCGCGGACGAGCCGCTGGTGTACGACGTGGAGCTGGCGGTGGGTGAGATGGACGCGGTGAACTGATCCGGGGCCGGGGCCGGGGCCGGGGCCCGGGGTCAGGCAGTCGTCAGGACCCTCGGCAACCCCGTCACGGACATCACCAGCGAGTACAGCGAGGTCGTCGCCGCGATGAAGAGCCGGTTGTTCTTCGGCCCGCCGAAGGCGATGTTGGAGACGGCCTCGGGGACGGTGAGCCGCCCGATGAGGGTGCCGTCGGGGTCGTAGCAGTGCACCCCCTCGTGGAAGGCGGCCGCCCACAGCCGGCCTTGGTCGTCGAAGCGGATGTTGTCGAAGCCGGAGTCCTTGGACTCGGCGAAGACGACGCCGTCCGAGAGGGTCCCGTCGTCACGCACATCGAAGGCGCGGATCTGGGCGGTGTGGGAGTCGGAGACGTACAACTGCCGCTCGTCGGGAGAGAAGACGAGTCCGTTCGGCCCCTTGAACCCGTCGGCGACGATGCGCACGTCACCGGTCACGGGATCGATCCGGTAGACGTTGCAGGCACCGATCTCGGCGGGCGCGCGGAAGCCCTCGTAGTCATTGGTGATCCCGAAGTCCGGGTCGGAGAACCAGACCGAGCCGTCCGAGCGGACCACGGCGTCGTTCGGGCTGTTGAACCGCTTGCCCTCGAAGCGGTCGGCGAGGACGGTGACGCGGCCGTCGTGCTCGGTGCGTGTCACGCGCCGATTGCCCTGCTCGCAGCAGATCAACCTGCCCTCCCGGTCGAGGGTGTTGCCGTTCACGTACCCGGCAGGCGTGCGGAAGACGCCGACGGTGCCGGTCGCCTCGTCCCAGCGCAGCAGCCGGTCGTTGGGGATGTCGCTCCAGATGAGCTGCCGCCAGGCGGGAAGGTAGAGCGGCCCTTCGGCCCATCGGCAGTCGTCGTACAGCACTTCCAGCTTGGTATCGCCGTTGGCGCACCGTCCGGTCCGGAAGCGCTCGTCCAGAACCTCGTACGACGTAGGGACTTTCTGGGAGGACATGACGACCCCTGTCTGACGGGAAGAATGAATCACATTCGGCAGTGTGCCGATAATGCAGTACGAGATATGGTGCACGTCAAGTACTGGCGAACGGGGGGTGGGAACACCGGGTGGGAGCACCGCTGATGGACGACACCGACCGAGAACTGCTGGCGCTGCTGCAAGAGGATGCCACCCAGTCCTACGCGACCCTGGGCAAGACGGTGGGCCTCTCGGCGGGCGCGGCGCACGAACGGGTACGCAAACTGCGCGAGCGCGGAGTGATCCGCCGCACGACGATCGAGGTGGACCCGGCGGCCGTGGGCCAGGGGGTGCTGGCCTTCGTCATGGTCGACTCGACGGCATGGATGGGGGACCGGGCGGCGGACTTCGCCGCGATCCCCGAGATCCAGGAGGCGCACGTCATCGCGGGCGCGGCCAGCGTCCTGGTGAAGGTCCGTACGTCCACGACGGAGCAACTCCAGGACGTGCTGCGGCGGCTGTACGCGATCGACGGGGTGAGCGGGACTCAGGCGACGGTGTCGCTGGAGACGTTCTTCGAGAGGCCGGTGTCGCCGGGGGCGGGCTGAGGGCGGCTGCCGGTGCTCGCTCCGAAGCGGCGCACTCCCGGCACCGCCGCCGTACCCGCGCACGCGACGCCCACCACGGCCGCGGCGATCCACAGCGGGGTCGCCGTGCCCCACGCATCCGCCGCGAGCGGCCCGAGCACGTACGCGAGGGGCATCGCGGCCAACGACAGCAGCCAGTCGTACGAGGTGACGCGGGCCAGCACGCCGGACGGTATCGCCGCCTGGACCGACGTCTCCCAGACGGGGCTGAGGAAGCCGAGCCCCGCCTGCGCGAGACCGTAGGCGGCGATCACGGCGGGCGCCGGGGCCTCGGCCGCGAGCAGGGCCAGCGGCAGGGCGTACGTCGCGAGGCCGAGGTTGGCCACGAGGACCGGACGCTTCGGCCGGGCGCGCCCGGCGAGCAGGGAGCCGGCCAGCAGGCCGACGGCGCCCGCCTGGAGGATGGCGATCCAAGCCCCCTCTCCACCGAGCTCCTCAAGGGCGAGGACGGGTCCGAGCGTCGTGAGGACGGCGGCGGCACCGTTCCACGCGGAGTGCGCGACGAGGCTGGTCCAGTACCAGTCGCGGCTGCGCACCTCGTGCCAGCCCTCGACGAGGTCCTTGCGCAGGGAGCGGCGAGCGGCGGGCTCTTCGGCGGGTTGCCCGGCCGTGCGGTTGACGCGGACGGCGGCCAAGAGACACGCGCTGATGGCGAAGGAGACGCCATCGAGCACGAACGCCCAGCCGGGCCCCGCGACCAGGATCAGCAGTCCGGCGAGAGCGGGGCCGCCGACGCGGGCGCCGCTGTTGACCACGCCCAGCAGGGCGTTGGCGGCGTGCCGGTCCTTCGGGGCGACCGTCCCCGTGATGAGCGGAGACAGGGTCGGCATGGCGAAGGCGGAGGCGGCGCCGCCGATGGCTTCGGCGAGGGCGAGCTGCCACAGATCAGGAGCGCCGCCCAGCAGTTGAACTCCGACAAACAGCTGGGTCGCGCACCGCACCAGATCGGAGGCGAGGGCGACGGTACGGGCGTTGAACCGGTCGCCGACGACACCGCCGAGCGGCAACAACACCAACTTCGTCCCCATCGCGCAGCCCAGTACGAGCGCGAGCGCGGAGGCGGAGCCGGTGGCGCGGAGTACGGCGATGGCGAGGGCGGCGGGGATGACGGCGTCGCCGATGAGGGAGAGGGAACGGCCGAGGAAGAACAGCCGGAAGGAGCGGTTGCGCAGCAGGGGGTACGGGGGCATGGAGGCGACTGTATTTCGGTAACGAATTATTCGCTACCGAAATATCCGAGACCGAAGGAAGTCAGGAAGCCCGAAGTAGGCTGCCACGTATGGCAAGGAAGCACGAGAAGGACGAGAAGGACGATGCCGTCGGGCCGCCGCCGCGCGACTGGACCGACGGTCACGTGGAGCGCTGGCTGCCGGTGCTTCCCGCTCTGGACCCGGACGTCGAGGGCGCGGTCACCCGCATGAAGAAGCTCACCGTGCATCTGCGCCGGGTCCGTGAGCAGTCCCTGGTCGACTTCGACCTGGAACGCCACGAGTTCGACACCCTCCACAAACTGGCGGGCCGCGGCGGCCGCGCGACCCCCTCCGAACTGGCCGCCGACCTGGACCTGGCCCCCGCGTCCGTGACCGGCCGCCTGGACGGCCTCGAACGTCGCGGCCTGCTCCACCGCACACCGTCGAAGACGGACCGCCGCCGGGTCGACGTGGAACTGACGAAGTCGGGCAGGTCGATCTGGCTGGGCGCGATGGATGTCCTGGGCCACGAGGAGTACCGCCTCCTCGGTGCTCTCCCCAAGGAGGAGCGGGCGCAGCTCTCGGACATGCTGCGCCGGATCATGGTGGTGGCGGAGGAGGGCGGCGGGGCGCAGTGGAAGTGACGCGCGCCCCAGGGGCCCCAGTACCGGCTAACTCCGAGCCAGCTCGGGCCGCTTGCGATAGTCGGTGAACCCGATGACGTTCCCCCACGGATCGGCGAACTCCACGGTGTACCCGGTGGCGACGGAGAAGGGCGGGGCCAGCAGCTCGACCCCGGCGTCCTCGAGGACCCGCCCGGCACCGCGCGCGTCGGGCACCTCAAGCCACACCCGGGGCGTGGCCCACGCCGACGGCCGATGCTCGACCCCTTCCTCCACCCGCAACAAGATCCCGGGCGTCTCCTTGCCCACCTTCAGAATCGCGAGCCCGATCTCGTCGATCCGGTGCGCCACGGGAAACCCGGCACGCTCGTAGAAGCCGACGGCCTCGCCGAGGTCGCCGACGGGGAGGAGGACGTTGTCGAACCCGAGCAGTTCGGTCGACTGATAGTCGGTCGACTGCTCACCGGATTGACGAACGGACTGGTCAACGGACAGGCCGACGGACTGGTTGTCTGACATCCCGTCAGAGTAGATCGGCCGGCCCGAATTCAGCCTTACTGTCGCTGTTTGACGGCCACATGGACGTCGGCGTCACCCGCCAGGGTGCTCGGTCGCCTTTGCGGCTAAGGTCTTGATCGACTGGGTGTCCTGCGTCCCGCCGACGGGGCCGTTCGGGAGGTCGCCGGAGCCCTTGCTGACGCGTGGCCGTGCTGATGGCCTCGGCGACCTCGGAATCGCTGCCGTCGGGGAGGGCTTCGTGTTTGAGCCGGAGGGGCATTCAGGAGATCAGGCTCCGTTCCCACGGAGTCTTCTCCCGATCTCGATGTCATCCTCGAGGGCGCTTAGGCGAGGCGGAGTCCTGGAATCGTCCAGAACAACTACGTGAACTCGATCGCCCACCTTGGGAGGCTCTACATCAGACCACCAAGATGGGTGCTTGGTCTGGTCGATGAACCCCTCCTGCCCATCGAAGTTTACGAAGGATCCAACCGGACTGACCACCCTGATCGTGACATCGAGCTCTTGATGATTGACAACCATTTCCTCAACCTCTTCCGCCCATGGGTACCCATGTTTTATCGAGTGTCAACTCGTTGAATCTATCAAGTTTATCGACCGGGATCTCGAACTCGATCCGCGGAGATCCATTCGGACCCTTCCAGTCATGGACTTGTGCGTACGGCTTCTGGCCGAATTCCTTGAGAAAATCGGGGTGCATGTCGTAGCGAACCATCCCGTTCGCGAAGTTACTGTTTGTTGGGCTCATGTATTCTGCGGCAACTCCGCGCTCGCCAAAGTATATTTTCCCGTCCGACATGACACCTGGTGCGATTTCAACATCTGGCTGATGATTGGCCGGATTGGGGCCGTGCGCCCGCTCGTAAGCCGCATCCTTGGCTTTCGGTGTTCGATAAATGGGAACAGGTTTTACACAGTCATCGGGTGCGAGTCCAAGCGCATCAATCCATGTATGAGGGTTCTGGACGTAGGTGTTCGGATTTGGTGCAGGCGCCAGGCCGAGAGGGTCAGGGGTAAGATATCGAGCCGTTTCGGGGTCATAGTGGCGGAAGTAATTGTAGTGGAGTCCAGTTTCTGGATCAAAGTACTGTCCGGGAAAGCGCAACGGGGAGTATGTCGTACTCTTTTCGTCCCACGTGGTGGTTCCCCAGAGCGTGCTCCGCGAGTGCCAAGCAACGTTTCCCTGGTCATCGACGAGTTCAGTAGGGGTGCCGACGAGGTCGGTGACGATCGCGTAGAAGCGAGAGTCAATCTCATCCTGTGGGGAATCTACGGCCGCGATGCGCTCTGACTGGGCTATAGGGCGCAGACCTTGATGGTCCCAGGTCAACGTGACCGGATAAGGCAAGTCGACGGCGGACATCGTCTGCTCGCAGAGGGTGCTTCCGTCCCAGGTGAAGTCAGTCTGCTCGACAACGGATTCGCCGTCTTTCGCGAGCCTCTGCTTGCATGTGCGGCGGCCGAGCGGGTCATAGCGGTATCGCCAGCGTGTGCCGTCGGGAGTCGTCACCTCCGTGAGGCGATCGTCGGAATCCCAGACGTAGCGCCACGTATCAGGCTTTCGAGAGAGACGGATCTTCTGCCGCAGAGTGATGCGGCCGAGAGCGTCATGCTCATACCGGACTTGTCCAGCACGAGTTATGCGAGTGCCGGAATAGGTGCGCGCGCCAGTGGCTTCGTGGCTGGCGTGGTTGTCGGGCCAGATTGCATGGGTTTGATTACCGGCTGGGTCGTAGGCATAGGTCTCAGTCCACTTATCGGCGTGGACGGCCGTAACACGGCCGGTAGAATCCAGATCGAAGCTGCGCGTACCGGATAGTTGATCACCGACTTGGGTGAGATTGCCATCGGATCGGTAGGAATAGGTGCGGCCCTGGACCGGTGTGCCGTCGTGGGTGATTACCGACTGCGCGCTGAGGCGCCCCAATTCATCGAAGGCATGATCCAGCGTAAGTTTCCCGTTGACCCGCCAGGAAAGTCCCCGGCCTTCAGGGTTGTGCTGAAAGACAATCACCTGGCCGGAGGTGGTCAGCTGAGCGTGATTACCCACAGCATCGTAGGTCCATGCACTGGTCGCACCTGTGGGTGTGGTGCGGCTCGAGCGGCGCCCTGCTCCGTCGTAGGTGTAGGAGACGGTGCGTCCGTCGACGGTCTCAGAGAGCAGTTGCCCCAATTGGTTACGCCGCAGCAGAACTTCGGAGTCCGGTCCAGTGACGTGGGTCAAGTGCCCCAGAGGGCTGTAGGCGAAGGTGGTGACGGCTCCGGCGAAATCCTTCCGGATGATCCGGCCAAGCGCATCGTATTCGAAGGAGACTGTCTCGCCGATGCTATTTGTGCGGGAGGAGAGGCGGCCGGCTGCATCATATGTGTACTTAAGTGTGCGGTCGTCGAAGTCCGTCTCAGATATCAGGCGCCCTGCGGGATCGTACTCATAACTCCAAGTCAGCCCCTGCGGGTTCACGACGCCGGTAAGCCTCAGCGACGCGTCGTAGACGAACTCGGTGCGCGAGCGGTCCGGACGGCTGCGGGCCGCGACCAGGTCGAAGTGTGTGTACTCAGAACGGGAGACTTGTCCCAGCTGGTCGGTATAGCTGAGACAGTTGCCCTCTCCATCGAAGGTCCATGATTCCGTGGAGCCGTCGGGGGCGGTCGAACGAGCTGGTTTGCCCTCGCTCGTCCATTCCATGCGGGTGCAGCCGCCCGTGGGATCTGTGATGACCGTCGGACGACCGAAGCTGTCCCGCTCGTATGTTGTGGTCGCCCCTAGCGGATCGGTGATCTCAAGCGGTAGCCCCGCAGGATTGCAGCGCACGGTGGTGACAAAGCCCAACCCATCGGTGACTGCAAGGGAATGACCGGACTCGGTGTAGGAGGCGCGAGTGGCGACCCCTGACCGATCGCGGACAGCGATGCAGTTGCCGCGCTCGTCGTAGGACCGCTCCCAGAAAGTGCCGTCGGGGAGGTGAACGGCCGTAACGAGGTTGAGATCGTTGTAGTCGTAGCGCACGGCAGTGTTGTCCGGGCCGGTCACCGAGATGGGCTGTCCCAGTTCATTGCTCACCACATGAGTGGTGTGCCCGAGTTGGTCTGTCGTGGCTGCCACGTTCTGGTGGGCGTCATAGGCGGTGGTGACCATGCCGCCCAGCGGGTCGATCTCGGCGACGACCAGGCAGCGGTCATTGATGACGAAGCGGAAGGTGGCGCCCTCGGCCGTGGTGGCCTCCGTGATGCGGCAACCGGGCCACGCGGGGTCCTTCATGTCGTAGGCGAAGGTGTTGGCCAGGTGCCCGGCCATCCCCTGCTGTGCGATGCAGCGGTCCTGGTCGTCATAGGCGTAGGTGTAACGACTTTGGTTGGTGTCCTCCCACGACGTGATGCGAACCCGTTCGTCGTAGGTGAACTTCAGGGGCAGACCGGAGGAGTTGATGACGTGGGTGAGGTTGCCGTCGGTGTAGCCGTATCGCTTGATCAAGGCGTCGGCGCCGTCCTCGGCGGCACCCGCCAGACTCAGCATGGTGATGCGCTCGTCCTCCACGGCCAACTTGAGGTGATAGCCGCCGCTGTGGCGGATCGCCAGCGGGGTGCCATCGGCCTCGTGGTCGATATCGATGCTGTTGTGGTTGCGGTCGGATATCCGCACCAGGAGCGCTACGTCATCGACGGGCGGGGCGAAGTATCGACGGTGCCCGGTGACCGTGTCGGTGACGCGGTATCCACCATCGTCCAGGCGCTCCAGTGGCCAGCGCGGGCCAGAGTCGGGCAGAACGGAAGCGCATGGCCCCTCGGGGTGAGGATAGGCAAGGAGCATGCCGTCCTCAGTGACGAACACGACGCCGTCCTCGTCGATCTCCAGGCGCTGATCGACGGTGGAGGTCCAAGTCGGCCCGAACCAACCGCCGGTGCGGTATCCCGAGGCGACACGACGGGTGAAGACCAGCGGTAGCGTACCCGGCAGGGTGACATCGTCCTCGCTCAGGAACATCTGCCCGGTGGCCACGTCCACCGGGTCACCGCATCCCTTGATCTTGCTCTTGATGCGGTTGAACGCACCCTTCGCGCCCTTCGTCAGCGCTCCCCGCGCCGACTTGAGCCCCTTGAGCCCTGCCTTGAGGCCTTTCATGCCCTTGGCGAGTTTGGCGGCAGAGGTGATGCCCTTCATGCCGGGGATGCAGTCGAGGGCGGCGAAGGCGACGTCGAGTAGCCCGGCTTCTCCGTTGGCGTATTTGTTGAGGGTGTCGGCGAGGACGACGAGGGCGGCGATGAGGACGATGGCGCCGAGGATTGGGCCGCCGACGATTAGCGCGATGACGCCGAGGACGGCGACGACGACCTTGCAGACGGCGACGATGGTGTCCCAGTTGTCGGTGACCCAGTCGCCGACCTCCTCCCACCACTTGCGGTTCTGGATGCCCGCGTCGGAGGCCTCTTCGAGTTTCTTCTTCGCTGTGCCGGCCGCGTTCTGGCGCATCTTGCGCGCGTCCTCGGCCATCTTCTTCGCCGCGTCGAGGTTGCTCTTGGCGGCGGAGACGTCCGATTTGGCGGCGGTCTGGGCCTTCTGGGCGGAGTCGGCGTTGCGGGTGGCGGCCTTGACCTTGTCCGGGTCCGGCTTGGGGACGTCCTTGCCGGCCTTGGAACCGCCGTCGTCGTCCTTGTACTTGTCGGCTTCCTTGCCCGCGCGGTCCATCCAGGAGTCGGCCGAGGTCAGGCGGGACTGGGCGGCGCTGAGGCTGGTCTGTGCCTCGCGGCCCTGGGCGAGGGCCTTGTCGGCGAGGGCCTGGGAGCGTTCCAGCTCCGGCCAGTACGCCGAGAGGGCGTCGCCGGCCATCTCGTAGCTCTTCTTGAGCTTCTTCAGCTTGCCCGGCGCGTCCTCGAACTCCGCCGTGAAGGACTTCGCCGTCTTGCCCGCCCAGGTGAGGATCGCGTCCTCGCCCGCCATCCCCTTGATGTCACGGAGGACTTTCGAGACGTCATCGGCGAAGTCATGCAGGTTCTTGGCGAGGTTGCGGACCCTGTCCGGGTCCCCGGGCGTCGGGTCCTTGTCCAAGTCAAGGACATGCCAATCCGCCGGACGATTCCCCGCCATACCGCAACCCCCGTTGTGCTCGTAGCGTTGTCTATCGATTGATGGACTGGATCTCTTGGACGTTGATGCCCTGAGTCCCGTCGAAGGTTCCGTTTGGAAGGTCGCCGCCGGTGTCGCCGGAGCCCTCCCACGTAATCTCCCAGGTGATGGACGCCTTCAGCTGGAACGGCTTGCCGTTGGTGGAGCGCAGGTATGCGATGCCGCACGGCGGGTTCTGTTTCGAGGAGCCCTTCGTGTACGGAGTGCCGATGCTGCCGTCGTCGTTGACCTTGCACTCGCCGGACGCGGGGAAGGTTTGCGCGTCCGCTGTGCCCGGCTCCAGGTGGAGGCTCTTCGGCTTCGCCGTGGTCTCCGCCCAGATCCCCGTACCGGGCAGCTCAGCGCGGACTTTGACGTCCTCGAAGGCGCCCTTGTCCAGCCATACCCAGGTCGGCAGGTTCACCGTCGACTTGCCTTCCGGCTTCAACTCGACCTTGGTGCCCGGGACCTTGATCTTGTTGTAGGCGTAGCTGGCCAGGACCTCGGGCGAGGGCGCGTTCGGGATGTCGGGCACTGTGTTGGCGTTCTGCCAGAAGAGGAGCTGTTCGCAGTCGCGTGTCTCGAACGTGTCCTCGACGTCGGGATTCATGACCCCTCGCCAGAACATGCCCTTCTTGCCGATATTGAAGTTTTTGTACCCGTCGGCGCCGTCAGACTGGGTCTTCCCCTTCTCATAGTGGTCCACCATGAGGTCCTTGCCCCAGCCGAGGGACGGCGTTACAGGGATGGTTCCGGCATCACGGCCTTCACCCTTCTTGACCTTCTCGACACCGGCCTTCAGCTCCTCAGGCGTCGCCACCGGCTCGTACCAGCAAGGCGGGGGCTGCCAGTTCGGGTCAACCGGGGTAACGGGTCTGGCGGACGTACCACCTCGCTTGCCGCCGCTGACCTGCTTGACCGTGATGCTCGTGGCTCCGGCCGTGAGCGTATTTCCCGCGGCATCGCCAGACGGCTTGTTTGCCGGGGGCGCCGGCTGCTTGCCGGGGTCGCCCTCGCCCCACGCGTGTGCGTTGGGGGAGAACGCGACGAGCGCTGCGGCGGAGCAGGCCAGGAGTGCGGCGAGCCTTGCGGTCGTGCGCATGGCCATCAGCAACCCCCACGCTTCGTTGTGGACGAACTCGTCTTCCAGACACCGTCCTTGGTGCGGTCGAGCCGGGTCTGGTACTGCACGCGCGGGCTCTGGTCCTTGGGCGTGCCTACGACTTCCTTCGTCTTGAGGTTCTTCGTGAACCCCTTACTCTCGTCCATGCAGTAGAACAAGATCCCCGAGCCTGTGCTGTTGATCCGGACCTGGGGCTTGGAGATTCGTGCTTCGCCGGTCAGCGTCAGGTCCTTGTCGACGAAACCCTTGATCCACTTCTTGGACGATGCCTCCGAGGTGGGGTTGTTGTAGAACTTCACGTACGACGCGTCCGGGTCGCCCTCGATGATGGCGGCGTGATCGGCGCGCAGCGCCTCTTTGCCGTCGTCCAGGATCGCCTGCAACTTCGGGTCGCTGTTCGTCCAGCCGACGAACTCCATCTTGAAAGAGCTCGGCAACTTGATCGTCGGACGTCCGGCCTTGCCGGACCCGTTCGAGGGGGCGGCCGAAGCGGAAGCCTTCGAGCCGCCGTCACCCGCACCCTCGATCTTGTCCGAGGAGTCCTTGTCGTCGCCTCCTGATCCGCATGCGGTCAACAGCAGGGCCGCGGACGCGGTGATCGCGGCCGTCAGGAGCCGGATGGGGCGACGGTTCACTCTGGACTCTCCCGTGGGGTGATGCGGGTGCGGGTGTACGTGCATGGGGGGAAGTTGCAACCGAACACACGTTATCCGCGCGTCCCTTGAGAGCACCAACCGGATACCGTCGCGCTTTGCATTGGACAGCACGTACGACTGTGGGCCCCGCTCCCAAAAGGGAACGGGGCCCACAGTCGATCACTGGCTTGTCGTGGCTCTATGTCAGCCCACAGGAACACCCATCACTACGGCACGAGCGGCCGTCTTACTTGCAGGCTCCCGGCTCGGTCTGGACCATCGTGGTCTTCCAGACGCCCTCGTCGGTCTTGCTCAGCTTGGTCCGGTACAGCACCAAGGCCGTCTTGGCGGGGGTCGTGGTGATTTCTCCGGTCTCGCGGTCCTTGGTGGAACCCTTGCTCTCGTCGACGCAGTAGAAGAGCGTTCCGGAACCGTCGGGGCTGATGCGCGGCTGCGGCTGAAAGACGCGCCCCTTGCCGATAAGGGTCAGATTGTCGTCCGTGAACTGCTTGACCCACGTAGTTCCGGTACGCAGTGCGTCACTGGTGTTGTAGAAGGTGAAGCCGTCGTACTGCGGGTCCCGCTTGATGATCGCGGAGTACGAGGAGAGGAGGCGCTCCTTGCCGTCATCCATGATGGACTGCAGCTCCGGGTCGCTGTTCTTCCAGCCCGTGAAATCGACCTGGAAAGACTTGGGCAGCTTGATCTCCGGCCGCTTGGACCCGTCCGGCTGCGACGTTGCCCCGGCGGAGGCCGACGCCTTCTCGTCCCCGTCGCCTGGCCCCTTGACCTTGTCGGCGGTGTCATTGTCGCTGCCGCCCGAACCGCACGCGGTCAATAGCAGGGCAGTGGACGCGACAAGGGCGGCCGTCATGAGACGGATGGGGCGGTTCACTCTGGGCTCCCGTTTGGGGTGGGGGGTTATGCGAGTGAACTAACGCTATCTCTGGGGCTATGCGTGGCCGCTTTCGAAGGCTCCTTGGCGTATCGCCCTCAGCAGGGCGGTGAGGGAAGCGGGTCGCAAGGTCAGGTTGATGGCCGGCTCGTCGGATTCGCGTAGCCGCGTCGTCTTGTCCGGGGTGGCGGCGAGTTCGAGGCAGTTGTTTCCCTCGCTGCTGTAGGACGACTTCTGCCAGTGGAGGGCGTTCACTTCGTTGCCTTTCAGAGGTCGCGGATGATCGTGTGGATCAGGTCGCGTGAAGCGGCTTCCTTCAGGGCCACCGCTTCGAAGTAGGTCATGAAGGTGCGGTACTTCTCCAACTGGAGATCCGCGTGCAGGAATACGGATCCATGTTCGGCGTCGAGCTGCACGGTGTCCAGGTAGGGGACAGGGCCCTCTGCGTACAGCACCGTCTGTCCCGCACCGGGGAAGATGCCCGCTTCGTAGGGGATCACGGACACGGTGACATGGTCGAGTTCACTCATCTCGACGATGCGTTCCAGCTGTTCGCGCGTTGCGCCCCGGCTGCCGAACCGCATACGCAAGGCGGCCTCGTGAATGATCGCCGCGTAAGGGGTCGGGGCATTTCCGTAGAGGATGGCCTGGCGCTTGATGCGGTGCGTGATGCGGTATTCGATCTCGGGCGGTGTCAGCTTCGGGATGGACTGGCGGAAAACCAGTCGGGCGTAGTCGACGGTCTGGAACAGGCCGGGTACGTGGGCGATCTGTGCCGTCCGGATCGCCATCGCGTGATGCTCCAGTTCGGCCAGGTCGAGCAGTCCTGACGGCAGAACTTCGCGGTACTCGTCCCACCAGTTTCGCCCGCGCCCTGCGGTCATAGTGGCCAGTGCGTCGATGTAGGCCTCGTCCGAGCAGCCGTAGTTGCGGGCGAACACGCGTACGCGATCCGCGCTGACGCCAAAGCGTCCCGACTCGATTGCGCTCATGCGTGCCGCGTTGACGCTGAGCAGCTCGCTCGCCTCTCGGGCGTTGAGGCCTGCCCTCTCTCTCAGTTTGCGCAGTTCGGCGCCGATGCGCTGCTGCCTCACGGTTGCTGCTGCTCTCGGTGGCAAGCCCGCCGCCTCTCACTCGTAAGGGTCACACTTTGACGGAATAGGTAGTAAGTCTACTCCCGTTCCTTTACCTTCAGTATTGCGCCAACTACTTAATGTGGTGTCGAGATTGCGGAAGTGCACCGCCCTGCCTACGCAGAACAGCACGACGGCGGCAAAGCCACCACCCGGCGCCACACGACTCACCCCCACCCAACCCCCGTACCTCAAAGAGGAGTTACGGCCATGCCCAAAATCGCCCTGCTCAAGCAACTCGCCCCTCCCGCCGACGATGACAACGACGGAGACTGGGAGTACGCCCTCCGCATCCCCCACACCCCCCTCGGCCCCGGCATCGTCCGAGCCCACGTGCGCGCCGTCCTCACCCGCTACCGCGTACACCCCGCCGTTCTCGACAACGTCCAGCTCGTCGTCTCCGAGCTGGTTACCAACTCCCTCGCCTGCACGCGCGATTCCGTCGCCGTACGTCTCGCCCGTACCCGGAGCAGTCTCCGCCTCAGTGTCTGGGACAGCAGTCCGCAGCTGCCGCCGTCGTCCCCCGGCATCAGTGACGTCGACTCCGAGCGCGGGCGCGGCCTCTGGCTCCTCCGCCGTTGCGCCGACGACTGGGGGCACTACGTCCTCATCAACGGCCGCCGTGCCGCCGGCGGCAAGGAGGTCTGGGCGGAGTGGCACGCCCCGTACTCGAGTGAGTGAGGCTCCGGGATTCCCGCTCGGTACTCTGAGGCGCAAGGCGAGACTCCGTCGCATGGGAGCAATCATGAGCGCCGCATCCGGGAACGGGCTCGAAGACGAGTCGGCGTACCGCTGGCCGATTCCGCCCGCCGAGGGCTGGACCGCTGACGACCTCGACCGGATTCCGGGCCTCCCGCCGCACACGGAGTTGATCGACGGGAGTCTCGTCTTTATGAGTCCGCAGACCGTCTTCCACGGACGTTGTATGCGTCTTCTGGAGAACAGCCTTCTGGAGCAAGCACCGCTGCACCTGGACGTGATGCGGGAGATGGCCGTCAAGCTGGATTCGAAGAACCGGCCGGAGCCGGACGTCCTCGTCTTTCAGGCCGAGGGGAACACGGGACCCCAGCAGACCTGGTACAAGCCGGAAGACGTCCTCCTCGCCGTCGAAGTGGTCTCTCTCGATTCCCGCGAACGCGACCGTGAGGTCAAGCCCCGCAAATACGCCCAAGCAGGAGTCCCGCATTTCTGGCGTGTCGAGCAGGACGAGGAGAAGGGCCTCCCGGTCGTCTACGTCTTCGAACTCGACCCGGCCACGAAGTCCTACGGGCTCACCGGCATCTTCCACGACCGGCTCAAGGTCTCCTCGCCCTTCGACGTCGAGATCGACCTGACCGCCGTGGACCGCCGCCCTGGGCGGCCTTGACGGCGAAAGGTGAAGGCCCCGCCCCTGGTGCGAAACCAGGAGCGGGGCCCACAGCTACGTACGGCCGATCAAGAAGAAATCAGAAACGCCGCGTGATCAACGCCCGCTTCACTTCCTGGATCGCCTTCGTGACCTCGATGCCTCGCGGGCACGCGTCCGTGCAGTTGAACGTCGTGCGGCAGCGCCACACGCCGTCCTTGTCGTTCAGGATCTCCAGGCGCTGCTCGCCCGCCTCGTCACGCGAGTCGAAGATGAAGCGGTGCGCGTTGACGATCGCCGCCGGGCCGAAGTACTGGCCGTCGTTCCAGAAGACCGGGCACGACGACGTGCACGCCGCGCACAGGATGCACTTCGTCGTGTCGTCGAACCGCTCGCGGTCCTCCGGCGACTGCAGGCGCTCGCGCGTCGGCTCGTTGCCGGTGGTGACCAGGAACGGCATGACGTCGCGGTACGCCTGGAAGAACGGGTCCATGTCGACGACCAGGTCCTTCAGGACCGTCAGACCCTTGATGGCCTCGACCGTGATCGGCTTGGACGGGTTGATGTCCTTGATCAGGGTCTTGCAGGCCAGGCGGTTGCGGCCGTTGATGCGCATGGCGTCGGAGCCGCAGATGCCGTGGGCGCAGGAGCGACGGAAGGTCAGCGACCCGTCCATGTCCCACTTGATCTTGTGGAGGGCGTCGAGGACACGCTCCTTGGGGTCGATCTCCACCTGGAAGTCTTCCCAGGTCGCGTCCGCCGAGATCTCCGGGTTGAAGCGGCGGATGCGGAAGGTGACCGTGATGTACGGGGAGTCGGCGAAGCCGGCCTCGGGCTTGGCGTCTTCCTTGTCGAGGGTCGGGGTTGCCATCAGTACTTACGCTCCATCGGCTGGTAGCGGGTCTGGACGACAGGCTTGTAGTCAAGACGGATCGACTCGGTGCCGTCGTCGCCGACCTCGCGGTACGCCATGGTGTGGCGCATGAAGTTGACGTCGTCGCGGTTCGGGAAGTCCTCGCGGTAGTGACCGCCGCGCGACTCCTTGCGGGCCAGGGCCGACTGCGCCATGACCTCCGCCAGGTCGAGCAGGTTGCCCAGCTCGATGGCCTCCAGGAGGTCGGTGTTGAAGCGCTTGCCCTTGTCCTGGATCGAGACGTTGAGGTAGCGCTCGCGGAGCTCCGCGATCTTCTCCACCGCCGTCTTGATCGTCTGCTCCGTACGGAACACCATGACGTTGGCGTCCATGGTCTCCTGCAGCTCCTTGCGGAGCTCGGCGACCCGCTCGGTGCCCGTGGCGTCGCGCAGGCGCTCGACCTGGGCGGCGACCAGCTCCTCGGCGTTCTCCGGGAGCTCCACGAAGTCGTTCTTCGCCGAGTACTCCGCCGCGGCGATGCCCGCGCGCTTGCCGAAGACGTTGATGTCCAGGAGCGAGTTGGTGCCGAGGCGGTTGGCGCCGTGGACCGACACGCAGGCCACCTCGCCCGCCGCGTACAGACCCGGGACGACCGTGGTGTTGTCCGCCAGGACCTCACCTTGGACGTTCGTCGGGATGCCGCCCATGGCGTAGTGCGCGGTCGGCTGGATCGGGATCGGGTCCGTGTAGGGCTCGATGCCGAGGTACGTGCGCGCGAACTCCGTGATGTCGGGGAGCTTCGCGTCCAGCTGCTCCGGCGGGAGGTGCGTCAGGTCCAGGTACACGTGGTCGCCCTCGGGACCGCAGCCGCGGCCCTCTCGGATCTCCGTGTAGATCGACCTCGAAACCACATCTCGCGACGCGAGGTCCTTCATGACCGGCGCGTACTTCTCCATGAAGCGCTCGCCGTCCTTGTTGCGGAGAATGCCGCCCTCACCGCGGGCGCCCTCCGTCAGAAGGATGCCCATGCGCCAGATGCCGGTCGGGTGGAACTGGAAGAACTCCATGTCCTCCAGCGGCAGACCGCGGCGGTAGCAGGCCGCCTGGCCGTCACCCGTCAGCGTGTGCGCGTTCGACGTCACCTTGAAGAACTTGCCGGTGCCGCCCGACGCGTAGACCACGGCCTTCGCCTGGAAGATGTGGATCTCGCCGGTGGCCAGCTCGTAGGCGACCACACCCGCGCTCTTCTTGACGCCGTCGACCTCTACGAGGAGCTGGTCCAGGACGTAGAACTCGTTGAAGAACTCCACGCCCTCCTTGATGCAGTTCTGGTACAGCGTCTGGAGGATCATGTGGCCGGTGCGGTCGCCCGAGTAGCAGGCACGGCGGACAGGAGCCTCGCCGTGGTTGCGGGAGTGACCGCCGAAACGGCGCTGGTCGATCTCGCCCTTGGGCGTACGGCCGAAGGGCAGGCCCATCTTCTCCAGGTCGAGGACCGCGTCGATGGCCTCCTTCGCCAGGATCTCGGCGGCGTCCTGGTCGACCAGGTAGTCGCCGCCCTTGATCGTGTCGAAGGTGTGCCACTCCCAGTTGTCCTCCTCCACGTTGGCGAGCGCGGCGGCCATGCCGCCCTGCGCCGCGCCGGTGTGGGAGCGGGTCGGGTAGAGCTTCGTCAGGACCGCGGTGCGGCTGCGCTTCGTCGCCTCGATGGCCGCGCGCATGCCCGCGCCACCGGCGCCGACGATGACAGTGTCGTACTTGTGAATCTTCACTGGGTTCGCCTCGGCTTTAGCGGATGTTCGGGTCGAAGGTGAAGATCACCAGCGTGCCCAGAAGGATGGTGAACACCGTGGCGGTGTACAGCAGGCCCTTGAGCCACAGGCGCGTGTTGGCGCGCTCCGCGTAGTCGTTGATGACCGTGCGCAGGCCGTTGGCCCCGTGCAGCATCGCGAGCCACAGCATCAGCAGGTCCCAGACCTGCCAGAACGGCGAGGCCCAGCGACCGGCGACGAACGCGAAGCCGATCTTGCTCACGCCGCCGTCGAGCACCAGCTGGATCAGCAGGTGGCCGATGACCAGGACGACCAGGACGACGCCGGACAGGCGCATGAAGAGCCATGCGGCCATCTCGAAGTTGCCGCGGGTCGAGCGCGGGGTCTTGGAGGTGCGCTTGCGCGGCGCCTCGATGATGGGGGCCGGGTTGTCGACGTCGTAGAGCGAGGCGCCTGCGCCTTCGACGGGGCCCACTCCGGACTTTTCGAGCGTGGTGTCGGACATCAGGCGTCAGCTCCCGAAGACTTCGCGGACGGCGTGGCCGAGGACCGGGTAGAGCGCCCCCACCATCAGGACGACCCAGATACCCATGACGGTCCAGAGCATCTGCTTCTGGAAGCGCGGGCCCTTCGACCAGAAGTCGACGGCGATGACACGCAGGCCGTTCAGCGCGTGGAAGAGGATGGCGGCGACCAGGCCGTACTCGAGGAGTGCGACGAGGGGCGTCTTGTAGGTGCTGACGACATCGTCGTACGCCTCCGGGGAGACGCGGACGAGAGCGGTGTCCAGCACATGCACGAACAGGAAGAAGAAGATGAGGACGCCGGTGACTCGGTGAGCCACCCAGGACCACATTCCTTCCCGGCCGCGGTACAGCGTTCCAGCCGGCACGGCAGAACCCTCCGGGAGCGGGGATTGGGGCCAGCCGGCTTGGGTGGTCGGACGGGCCCGGCCGGGTACGGTCCACCGGCCGCTCGTCATCGTATCGACGCGCTGTCGGTTCGCTCGCGCGGGGTAGCCCGGTGTGATCAAACAGGCAGTCAAACAGGCACGTACGGGCTATTCAGGTCGTGCACGAGCCGGGTGAGTCGCCCGCGGGCCAGCTTCCGCATTTCCTCGGCCGCGATGACCCGCTCCTCCTCCGGGTCGCCCGCGAGGCGGGCGCGGATTCCGGCGAGCAGATGGTCGAGGGCCTGGGTCGGCGGGACGTCGTCCAGGCAGATGACGAACGCGTGACCGAACCGGCTCTCGTACGCGGCGTGCGCGGCCCGCAGAGCGGTGTGGGCCGCGGTGTACGTCTCCTGCCGGGGGAGGACGGGACGCAGGGGTTCGCAGGCCAGGGCCTCGGCGAGGTCCGCGAACGGCAGGTCGTACGCCGCTTCGTCGGACGCGGCGAGCAGGGCCCCCAGGTCGGGGTACGGCCGGTGGGCGACGAGGCGGCGGGCCCACAGGGTGCTGCCGCAGCAGGTGAGCAGCGCGGCTTCGGCCGCGCCGGGCTCCGCGGTGTTCAGTTGCTCCGGGGCACGGTTCGGGTCCGCCGGGTCACGGCTCGGCTCAGCCGGGGGGCTTGGTGAACGGTGCGGGGGCAGCGGGGGCTCCAGGGCAGGGGGTATCGACGAGGGAGGTGTGGGGATGTGTCGTAACGCTAGCGAGGCTTGGTGGGGACTGTCTGACGGATGCGTGAATTTCACCCGGATGGGAGAGTTTCGCTTCGCGTGGTGGACGGTACCTCTGCGGGGGCCGTTTTACCGTGGCCCGATGACTGCCGCCTGTGCTGCTCGTCTCGCCCCCGCTGCTCGCCGGGGGGTTCTCCGCGCCGCCGCTTCGCGACGGACGTCTCCCGCCCGCCCACACGTTCCTCCGGCAGCCGGTCCCCGTGCCGTGATCCGCACGCCCCTTCGCCGTGCGGCGGCCCGCGGCCTCCGAGGCGGTAACCGATGATCCAGCGGCGTTTCGCTTTCGCGTCCGCGGGCCTCGTCGCCGGGGCCGTCGTGCTCGCCGTGGCCGTCTGGCCCGGCGGCGGGGGCGGTGGTGCGCCCGCGGCTTCTCCCTCCCGCAGCAAGGCCGCCGTCTCCCCGACCCCCTCGCCCACGAAGCCCACGAAGTCCTACCCCCTCTCCGAGGCGCCGGCCACCATCCCCGCCGTACGCGAGCACAGCGCGGCGCGCGGGCCGGGATGGAAGCCGCGGGACGGCGGGCGCGTCGTCGTGGGTGACGAGGATCTCGCCGACGAGGGCAAGCTGCTCGCCGGTGAGCTGAAGCTCAAGTACGCCGGTGACGCCGACCCCCGCAAGGGAGACGTGGAGCTCGCGCTCACCGAGGACGATTCCGAGGAGCGCGACGAGTCGTACTCCCTCTCCGTGAAGGCGCAGCGGGTGAAGATCACCGCCCCCGAGGAAGCGGGCGTCTTCTACGGGACCCGCACCCTGAAGCAGGAGGTGCGCGGCGACCGGACCGCGCCCGAAGGTGTCGTACGCGACGAGCCCGCCAAGCCGCAGCGCGGCTTCATGATCGACATCGCGCGCAAGCACTTCGACGCGGAATGGATCGAGGACCGCATCCGCGAGCTCGGCGACCTCAAGTACAACCAGCTCGGTCTGCACTTCTCCGACGACCAGGCCTTCCGCATCGAGTCGGACTCGCACCCCGAGATCGTCTCGCGCGACCACCTCACCAAGGCGCAGGTCCGCCGCATCCTCAAGCTCGCGGCCAGTCGCCACATCACCGTCGTGCCCGAGATCGACTCGCCGGGCCACCTCGGCACGGTCATCGCCGCGCACCCCTCGCTCCAGCTCCGCGACACCCGTGGCGTCGCCGCGCGCGGCGCGGTCGACATCTCCAAGCCGCTGGCCGCGGAGATCGTCGACGATCTCCTGGAGGAGTACGCGGACCTCTTCCCCGGGCGCTACTGGCATCTGGGCGCCGACGAGTACCAGGCCCTCACGGTCAGCGACCCCGAGGCCAGCTACCCGCAACTGGCATCCGCGGCCCGCGAGAAGTACGGGCCCGACGCCCGCGTCGAGGACCTCGCGACCGGCTGGCTCAACGACAGGGCCGAGACCATGCGCCCCTACGAGCGCGGACTCAGGGCCTGGAACGACGGGTTCTTCAGCGGCGGTGTCGAGAAGGCCGACGACGACATCGACGTCGCGTACTGGACGGGCAAGGAGATCGGGGCGAGGGAGCCGGTCGAGTATCTGAAGGAGGGCCGGAAGGTCATCAACTACAACGACGAGTACCTCTACTACGTCCTCGGCCAGCCCAACGCCTTCCGCTATCCGACCGGTCAGCGGATCTACGAGCAGTGGACCCCGCTGGTGATCCGCGGCACGAAGCCGGTGGACGCCCGTTACGACGACCAGATCCTCGGCGGTTCCTTCGCGGTCTGGTGCGACCTGGCCAATTCGCAGACGCAGGCGCAGGTGGCGCAGGGCATCCGGATGCCGCTGCGGGCGACGGTCCAGAAGCTGTGGGACGCGCGCGAACCGGGGCTGTCCTGGGAAGCATTCGTGAAGCTGGCCGATCAGGTGGGATAGGTTCCGGAGGCCGTCGGCGCCCTGGGGAGGGACGCGGGCGGCCTCATTCGTTGACCTGTTCGAACCCGTGGGGGGCCGCTCAGCCATGCTGTGCACGCAATGTCAGTTCAATACGGCGACGACGTCGGAAGGCCTCTGTGACGTCTGCGTCACCGTGGCCGCCACCGCGTCGAAGCCCGAGCCCCGTCTGCCGTACGCGTCCGGCGGTCGTCCCGCATACCTCCGCTCGCCCGTCGGACTGGCCTGGGCGACCGTCGCGCTCCTTGGGGTCGTGATCGCCGCCGACCTGTACTCGCTGTGGGCGGGCACGGTCGTCCAGGGCGTGATGGAGGATCTGCTCAGCGCGCGGTACGCGGTGGGCCCCGGACCGGATCTGGTAGGGGAGGCCGAGCGGGCCGACACGCTGTACGCCGTCTCCGGCTGGCTGCAGACCGGCGCGCTGGTGGCGACCTGTGCCGTCTTCCTCTGCTGGTTCCACCGCGTCCGCGTGAACGCCGAGGTGTTCGAGCCGTACATCCACAGCAAGACGCGCGGCTGGGCGGTGGGCGGCTGGTTCGTGCCGGTGGTGAACCTGTGGTTCCCGCGGCGGATCGCGCTGGACATCTGGGACGCGAGCGGCGAGCGCTCGGTGGCCCTGGACCGGACGATGACCCTCGGCGACTCCTCGGCACGCGGCACGCATCCGCTGATCAACGGCTGGTGGACGCTGTGGGTGGCGAACCTCTTCGTCGGGCGGTGGGCGACGTCGGCGTACTGGGACGCGGAGGAGGCCGACGAGGTCGACGCGGCGCTCTCCCAGATGATGTTCGCGGACGTCATGGACATCGCGGCCGCGGTCCTGGCGATCCTGTTCGTACGCCGCCTGACGCGGATGCAGGACGCGAAGGCGAGGACGGGCGGCAGGACGGGCGGCTCGCTGCTGAGCGGGCACGCTTCCGCTTGAGGGGTCCGCGTGGTCGGTGAGGGGTGGTCGGTGACGGGCTGCCGGTGTCCGGTGGCCGGTGGTCGGTGAGATCCGTTTTCGGCTTTTTGGTGGCGAACTTGCCTACATCTGTGGTGTATTCGGCCAAAGGTGATCGCAGCCGTCGCGCGCAGCCGTCGCGCGCAGTTGAGCCGGGCGTAGTTGAGTCGGGCGCAGTTGAGTCTGGCGAAGTTGAGCAGAGCCGAGTACACGGGGGGACGCGAGGATGGGCTACTGGGGTTATTACGTCGTGGGCAGGAGCGAGCGGCCGCTCGCGGAGCTCTCGACGGTGGCGGAGGTGCGGGACGAGCTCAGCCTCCTCGTCCGGCGGAACGACGGCTGGCAGGTGTGGGAGGTGCCCGGCGGCGACGGCACGCGTGACGTCGGCAACATGAACACCCTGGCCCTGGAGACGGGTTCGCCCGCCCTCTTCGGATACGTCATGGACAGCGACTGCGTGGTCATCGAGGCCGCCGCGCCGGAGAGCGGCGTATGGACGACGTGCCTGGCCCGCGACGCGATGGCCGGGTACCTCGGTGACGACGGCCTGAGCCTGGACGACTACTTCCTGGAGCCGCGCGACGCGGCGGACCGGGCGGTGACCTGGGCGGCGGAGTCGGGCAGGACGGTGGCGCCCGGACCGCTGATCGACGTGCTGAACGCGGCCGCGGAACCCTCGGCCGAGGAGCTCTTCTTCCGCTTCCTGGACCGGCTCGGCGTGGTGCCGCAGTGAAGTTGGAGGGGCGCGCGTACGCGGTGGCGGTGACGTTCCCGGGGGCCCGGACGCAGTAGGGGACGTGCATAGTCCGCTACGAGAGGCGTACGACATGGGCGGCGCGAGTCTGGTCGAGCTGATTGCGGAGGCCGACGAGAGAGGTCTGGCGGCGAGCGGGCTCGCCTGCCTCGACCGGTGTGTGCCGCTGCTCGGTGGCGGTGACGAGGTGCTGCGCCCGCTGTGGGGGAGCCTCGCGGAGGACGGGGCCTGGGACGTGGCGCTCGCGGAGGCGCGGGTGACGCTGGGCGGCGCGGACGTCCTGGAGGACCCCTCCGCGGACGAGGCGAGCATCCTCGTCTACCGCATGCTCGGCGCCACGCCCTCCCGGCGTTCGGCCGCCGAGCTGCGGGAATGGGCCGACGCCTGCTCCGTCGCCGCGTTGCAGGTCCACCGGCTGCTCGACACCGTGCCGGACGGAGGCACTCGGGCAGCGGCCCTCACCACCCGACGCGAGGGCCGCACGGAAGGGGTGTCACCGCTGGTCGCCGCCGAGCTGAGGCGACAGGTACGGATCCTGGAACTGCTCGCCAACCGGGCCGCGGGCGCCGGCGGCCTACGACAGGCGCTGGACGTGTCGACCGAGGGACGCCGCGTCCTGCGAGCCGTGGTGTCACGGCGGGAGCGGGGGAGCAGGGTCTGAGGGGGGCGGGCCTGCGGGCCTGGACCGAGGACCGGCCGACGACCGACCGAGGACGGCCGACGACCCGGCTTGTGGGGCTCCCCGCAGAGAAGTCCCACGGAGTTCGGCGTGTCCGCGGGATTTTCTTGCAGTGTGAGGGGGCCGCCGTCGTCGCCGCTCCAGTGGCCGACCCCGTGCGGAAGATTCCCACCCTGGACAACGCCGAGCGCCGTGCCGCTCCCCTCGCCTGCGGGGGGCGGCACGGCGCACAGGTGTCGCGCTGTGGTTACGGCGTCAGCAGCTGGCCCAGGTGTGCCGCCGCCGGAGTGCCCAGTTGCGTGCGGCCGTAGTAGACCCCGCTCGACGTCGAGATGCCGGAAGCGCCCGCGTCCAGTTGGAGGATCGTGCCGTTGCCCGTGTCCTCGCCGTCCACGCCGATGGCGAGGTCCGCGCGGCCGTAGCCCGAGAGGTCCGTCAGGAGCACCGACGAGCCGAGGCGGTCCGCCGACTCCGTGGAGCCGGTGATGCCCGCCGTGTCCTGGCTGAACGCCTGCGCGCCCGTGCCCGTCAGGCCTGACGACGTGCCCTTCAGGAGGAGCGACGTGCCCGCGTCCTTCTTCGCCGCACCCGAACGCGTGATGTCCTCGTTCGGGGCGCCCGTCAGGACGTCCGCGTAACCGTCCAGGTTGAAGTCGCCCGCCGAGACCGACCAGCCCATCGCGTCGCCCGACTCGGCGGCCCCCGGGACTCCGGACGTGTCCTGGTGGACCGTCTTGAGGCCTGTTGTCGTGAAGCCCGTCGACGTGCCGGGGACGACCGTCACCTGGCCGCCCGCGTGCGCGCCGGACTCGGCCGTGTACGGCTGGCCGATGACCAGGTCGTCGTAGCCGTTGCCGTTCACGTCGCCCACGGCCAGCGAACGGCCGCCCTTGACGGTGAGCGAACCGACCCGGCTCAGGCCCGACTTGGTGCCCTTGAACCACTGGACCTTGCCGGCTCCGGCCTGGTCGCGGTAGTTCAGGGCCACGTCCGCGTAGCCGTCACGGTTGAAGTCGCCGGAGGCGGCATCGGCGTACGAGATGGCCGTGTCGCCCGAGGTCAGGGTGCCGCCCACCTCGCTGCCCGCCTTGAAGCGCGCCGCCCACGTGCCGCCGGTGCCGGTGGACGCCGAGAAGACGTCCGCCTTGCCGTCGGCGTTGAAGTCGCCGACCGCCACGGCCGAGCCGAACTTGGCCCCCGGGTAGTGGAAGTCGTCCGCCAGCTGCATGTCCGTGCCGGTGTCGAATGCGGGGCCGTAGAGGATCGTGACCGCGCCGCGGTCCTTGTTCGTGGCGTCGTCCTCGCCGGGGGCGCCGATCGCGAGGTCCGCGTGTCCGTCGCCGTTGATGTCGCCCCACGCCGTGGCCGCGGCCCAGTTGTCGCCCGCCTCCGAGGCGCCGGGGACGCCGGGGCTCGACTGGGTGAGGGTCTTCTTGGACCCGGCCACCGGGCCGTCCAGGCCGCCGGGGACGATCGTCAGCGTGCCGACGCCGCCGGACGCCTTGGGCGTGCCCGCCACCAGGTCCGTGATGCCGTCACGGTTGAAGTCGGCGGTGGGGACAGCGGAGTTGCGGCCCGCGCTCGTCGCGTAGCGGCGGATCTCGCCGAGCTTGGAGTACAGGTTCTTGCCGGGGCAGAGGGTCGCGAAGCCGTCGCGGTGGCCCGAGATCGTGTTGAGGGAGGGGGTGTCGCCCTTCTTCCACACGCCCGTGTCGTCGGCGGCCGTCAGCGTGGCCTTGCCCGCCGGGTCCCCTCCGTACTGGCCCAGCTTCCAGGCCGCGACGCGGGAGACCGACTCCAGCGCGGCGCGGGTCGGCTTGCCCGCCTTCTTGTACGTCTCGCCCTGGGCCGGGGACTCGTTGCCCTCGAAGTCACCGAGGACCGCGATGCCCGCCGACTCGCCGTTGAAGCCGTACGTGTGCGCGCCGCGCACCGGCAGGTCGGTGCCGCCGCCGCGGCCCTCGAAGACCTGGCCGCACTTGTCGACGAGGAAGTTGTAGCCGAGGTCGTTCCAGCCCTCGGTCTCCACGTGGTACGCCATGATGCCGCGGACCAGCGACGGCGACTGGGCGCAGCTGTAGTCGTTCGTGCCGACCGTGTGGTGGACGAAGACCGCCTTGACCTTCTCGATGTACTCCGGCGGATCCTCGACCTGCGACTCGTCCGCGCCCCACGCCGCCCTGCTGATCACGGGCGGCTTGGTGACGGTGGACGGCGGGGCCGACGGGACCGTGGGCTCCGGGTCGGGCGTCGGCGAGCCCGTGGGGGCCGGGGACGTGGGCGGCTCGGTGCCGGGGTCCGAAGGGGCCGGCGAAGAGGGCGCCTCCGTGGCCTCCGTGGGTTCCTGTGAGGGCGCTTCCGACGGCGCGGGCGAGGCGGGGGCGCTCGGCTCGGGCGTCGGCGGGACGGTCTCGTCCGCCGCGAACGCCACCGGCGCCATCGCCGAACCGTCGAGTGCCGGGTTGTTCGCCTCCTTGGAGGTCACACCCGGGTCCACGAGGTTGACCTCAAGTCCCTTGGGCAGCACGGCACTTGACGTGCCGTCCGCCGCGACCACGCGGACCTCCACGCCGTCCGAGGGGCCGACCCACAGCGGCTCGGACGCGGCACGCATGCCCGCCTCGGCCTTCTCGGGCAGGTGCAGCTCCAGGTCCAGGTGCTGCCAGCCGGTCCACTTGTCGCTCTCGATGGAGCGCGTGCGGACCTGGGCCGTGCCCTCCAGCTCCTTGGTCACGCCGGTCCACGAGACACCGAGCAGCGAGAACTGCTCCGTCGACGTGCGCGGCAGCTCCTTCTCCTTGGCGCCGTCGGACTTGAGCGCGATGTCGTGCACGCTCACGGGTCGCTTGCCGCGTGAGACGTCGTCGGGTCGGTCCCCGTCCGAGGGGTCCGCCATCGCGTACGTGACGGCCCCCGCGCCGCCAAGGACGACGGCCCCGATCGTCAGCCACGCCCTGCGCTTGAGACTCAGTGGTCTGTACGCGTGCGTGCTTCGCGCTGCTTCGCGCGGTTTGCGCGGGCTCAAATGCCCCACCCCTCAACGAAATTACCGGCAGATCCGGTTGACCAAAGCGAGTGCGTACGACTGCCCGAAGGATCAAACGGTTGTACGTGGGCGGGTGAAATGTGACGTGACGTATCCCGCACCGCAGGGGTGTGACAGATGGACCGGACATTGCGCTGAGTCAGCTGACAGGTGTGAACGAGGAGTGTGGGTGGGGGCCGTGGTTTCTGGAGTGCTGAAGAGACGCCGATGGGCGCGCGCGGTCGCCTGCTGTCTCGCGATGGGGGCGATCGCGTCCTGCGGCGCGGAGGGAAAGGTGTACGAGGGGCTGGTCGAGCGGACGCCCGCACAGCCGCCGGCCCCCGCCGACGAGGTGCGGGGCGGCCGGCTCGCGAGCGAGGCCATGGGGCTCCTCAAGAACGCCGAATCCCTGCGCATCGGGGTCGAGATGAATAGCCCCAAGGGGCACCAGGAGGTCTCCGTGCACATGGACCGACGGAACAACTGCACGGGCACCTTCGACTCGGGGCCCCTGCGAAAGGGCGAGTTGCTCATGATCGGCGGCGGGGAGGCGTACGTACGGTTCGCGGACGAGTCGCTCGACGCGATCCGCGACGCCGCCGTGGCGCGTGGCCCGCAGATCGCGGCCAAGGCGAGGGAGCGGACGGCCCTGGCTCGCGGCAAGTACATGAAGCTGCCGAAGGCCGGCGCGAGTGCGCGCGCGGCCTCGCCGACGAAGGTGTGCGACCTGAACAAGACGCTCGGCCGGCTCGGCGGCTCGGGGCAGGACGCCGACTTGAAGGGCGCCCGCGCGCTGCCGGACAGGCAGTGGCACGGGGAGAAGGTCACCCCGCTCGCCGCGACGGACGGCGGGCACGACATGACGGTCTATCTGGCGGCGGGCGACAAGCCGTACATCGTCGGCATGACCCAGAAGCGGGGCGACGAGCTGATGGAGATGCGGATGTCCGACTACGACAAGCCGGTCGCCGCGCACGCCCCCGACCCTTCCCTGGTCGTCGACATCGAAGTGCTCGGCGCGGGCGGCGGTTCGCTGTTCGAGGTCTGAGACGCCGTCCGCACCTGTGACATTTCTGTCGGCCCTGGCGCAGCTCAGCGTGGGGGCACGGACACGGTGAGCTGTGTCGCGTCGGTACGGATGGGAAAGCGTGGGTCGAGGAGGGGAACCCCGTCGCGCACGGGTGCGGGACGAGGAGCTCGGCGCCGCTGTCGCGCGGGCGCAGGAGGGTGACGAGGCGGCCTTCGCGGTCGCCTACCGCCTGGTGCAGCCGGGGCTCGTCGGCTATCTGCGGGGTCTGGTCGGCCACGACGGTGAGACGGCGGAGGACATCGCGGCGGAGGCCTGGCTGGAGATCGCCCGTGATCTGGGGCGGTTCCGGGGTGACGGCGCGGGCTTTCGCGGCTGGACGGCGACCATCGCGCGCCACCGTGCCCTGGACCACCTGCGGCGCCAGAAGGCCAGGCCGCGCCCGTCCTCCCTCGAACAGGACATGTTCGATCTCCCCGGACCGCACAGCACGTCGGAGCAGGCCCTTGAGTCGATCTCCACGGAGGAGGCGCTCGCGCTGATCGCCGGGCTGCCGCGGGACCAGGCGGAGGCGGTGCTGTTGCGGGTCGTGGTCGGTCTGGACGCGGGGGCGGCCGCGCGGGTCCTCGGCAAACGGCCGGGGGCGGTACGGACCGCTGCGTACCGTGGGCTTCGGCGTCTTGCCCGGCAGTTGGGCGGTGCGGGATGAGGGAGCCGGTGGCTGCCGCCCTCGCCAGGCTCCTGGCGCAGGCCATTCGCGCCGACCAGCTCGACGCGGAGGCTCAGCGCCGGGCGCTCGCCGCGTTCCGCTCGGCCCGCAGCACAGCCCCAAAGCCTCCCCCGCCGACCCGCCCCTACGACGACTGGCGCGGTTGAGGGGGGCGGGGGGCTGGGGCCGGGGGCTTCCCATGCTCTTCCGCCCGCACGTGCGTGGTGGCTGGTCGCGCAGTTCCCCGCGCCCCTTATAGGGGGCGCGGTGCCGCTCCCCCGACCGGCGTACGCCGCGAGTCCGGCGATCAGGCCCACCACGACAACCACGAAG
>NZ_JBFALJ010000032.1:0-118302 GCF_040660195.1 Streptomyces sp. NPDC050147
ATGAGTCACGGCGGGATTGTGCGTGGCAATGTCCGGCTCATCCCAGGAGTTCATGGCCCTGAAGCTAAATGGCGCCACCGACAGCGCATCCCTCAAATGGCCTACAGAAAGGCGCATCACGGGTTTTCATTCCCCGGAACGGCCTAATCGTAAGAAGAAGAAGGAACGTCTCTCCGAACATCATTTCCCCCTCTGACGTTGGTAGTTGATGATTCAGATCCGATGTTCATTCGCCCGAAAGAGTGTCGGCTGAGAAGGCGGCCATGGCGGCGTGCGAGGGCTCCTGAGGCAAGTCCGGTGTCCGGAGCGGGCATCGGCGCGGTAGTCACTGCCGATCTGGCGGCTCTACGGCCGAGGCGGCGCGGCTCGACCAGCGCGGGTGAGCTCTTTACCGTGCTCTGATGGTTCTCGTGACCTTCTTCACGGCCCGTCGGTGACAAGACTCGTCGGGCGTCCTAGCGAGAGCCAAGAGCATTGCCTCGTCCTCGCAAGGCACCCATCGAATGGAGTTGTTCGTGAATGGTCCCGATCTGCCCGAGGCCGAGGCACCGATGTTGACGCAGGTGCTCGTAGCGCGCTGGCCGACCGGAGCCACCAAGAGTGAGCTCATCCACGGAGTTCTGTACTTCACCGGAGCCTTCGACCAGCGGGACGTCGCTACCGCCGAGCGGGCCTATCCGGGACGGCGGGCCCTCGTGAACCGTGACGGGGCCCTCGAGGTCCACCCCGCAGGGCAGGGAGAGCCTCATTCCCTGCTCGACAGCCTCATGTGAAATCCGAACGAGAGGGCTCAGCATTCGACCGGGCCGGGATTCCGCAGACCGCTCTCATGAAGGGAGCCGCCGCAGGACCGCCGACCGCGAGGCGTGTACCCCCACGCGGACGACACCACCTCAGGCCCCGCTGTCCTCGAGCCCTTTCAAGGGAGCAGCATCATGACCCGGGACAACTCCCGCGCCGGTCCCAGCCGGTCCGACCCCACGCCCGCCCCTCAGCAGCCCGCTGTCGGTGCCCGCCTGACCGCGCGATAGGCCCGGCGCCGTTCAGGGCGCTGCCCGCTCCATCACCGACTGGCTGGCTCAGAACCCTCCCTATGGCACGCGCTACCGCGGCCCTAGGAGTAGCCGCTGCGGCCGGGCAGGACGGACCTGCCCGGCCGTGTCGCCGCTCGCGCGTCAGCCGCGGAAGCGGGAGAGCCAGGTGCCGCCGGCCTTCTGCTCCGGCACGGCCTGGTCGTGCTCCTGCTCGGGCCTGGCCTGCTCGGCTTGGCGTTCAGCGGTGATGGCGCGCTGTTTGCAGTCATCGCACAGGTACAGGTGGGTGTCGGGCGGGGTGCCCCACCCGGCGGGTTCGATGGCCTTCCACCGTTCGTCGGTGAACTTCGCCCTGCAGCCGGTGCACACGGGGCGGCGAGCCTCTCGCTCAGCTGCCTGCTTCGCCACCTGCTCCTGTGCTGCCCACCGTAGGTCTGCCTGGTACGCCGCCGCGCGGGCCTTGGCCTCTTCTGCCTCGCGGGCTTCGGCCGCCTCACGGCGGGGGTTGCCGAGCGCCTCCCGCAGGGGCTCCATGTGGTCGCGGCCGAAGCGGAGGAACACCGGACCGGTCGGGCCGTGCTGGCTCAGGTTCTTCAGCCCTGTGGCGATGATCGGGATACACCCGTCGTAGTCGTGGAATCCCTTCTCCCGCTGCCCCTGCCACAGGTGCCGGGTGAGCTCCATCAGGCGCGGGACCGTGCGGTTGGGGTTGCGCTCACCAACGCGGTTGAACACCAGCAGCACGGGCGGATGCGTCCTGTCACCGGACCGGGTCTCCGGCGCCATCCAGCGGGTGCGCCACATCGGGCGCTCTCGGCCGTCGGTGTCCTTCACCTTCCGCCGGAAGAACCGAGCGTACTTCTCCAGCTTGGCGGCGAGCTCCTCCGCGGTCTCATGGCAGTTGTCGACCTCGATGAACAGCAGCGGCACCCCAGCCTGCGGGGCCGTCAGGACAAGGTCGGCCTGGGCGCCGCCCCTGCCCGGCGTGTTCCACGTGCCGGTCGCGGGCAGCGGGACTTCGGTCCAGTACGAGGCGATCGCGCCGATCCCATCCGGTCCATCGACGGCGGCCTGGGCGGCGGCGCGGACTTCGGCCGGGTCGTCGGCGAGCCTGGCCATGTTCGGCTTCGGGCGCAGCAGTGCGATCATGGTCTCGTTGACGGCCATCGGGTGTGAGGCCCCGCTGGCGCCCGCGCCGCGTGCGGTGGAGCCCATCTCCGTCGCCGGCCGGTTCAGCTCGTAGGAGGCGGCCTCCAGACCCTTGAGGGTGAGGTTGCGCAGGACATCTCCCGTCTCGGTGGAGCCACCGTTCTCGGACAGGCCGTGCTTGCGCATGTCGGAGAGCGCGCCGGTGTGTGAGGCGGTGCGGGCCTGCTTCTGCTTCGAGGGTGTCGGCTTGTTCGCGTGCCGGAACGTCAGGTGCGGGGCACCGATCCGCTGGATCTGATCGGCTGTGGCGACCTTCAGCGCTCCGAGCACGCGCAGCACGTCGCCGCGGTAGCTGTTCGTCGACCCCGCCGGGTTGTTCCTCCGCTTCCCCGCCATCAGCTCTGCTCCCCCGGTGTCCGCGGCCGGCCGCCGGCCGGCCGGCGCTGCTGGCCGCGCCCGGCCCGGGAGGGCGTCCGGCCCCCCTCCCGGAACCCGATGATCTCCTCCACTACGGACATCAGGAGTAGATAAGAGGGTCGTGACGGCGCAGTTTTCGCGCCGATTACGGCTCTGACAAGGGGGTCTCCTCCGACCCCGGGTGCCGGGCACCAAAGGGGGTTCCCAAGGGGCCTTCGAAGTGGACACCCAGGGAGCCTCCTTGGGCTTGCCCGCCACGGGCCGACCTTCCGGTGTGATCGGCCCGAGCGGTGGCCTTGTCCGGCCCTCGGGTGGGTGGTCGCCATCGTCTCGTCTCCTTCGCTTCGGGCCGCCCTGGTGGGCGGGGACTCGAGGGAGCAGCGTGCAGGGGACCCCCTTGACCGCGGTCTAACCGTGGCCAGGTCAAGGAGAAACGCGACGGTGGGCGGGCGGTAGCAGAGGTGGACAAGGGGTCAGGGTCGGGTTCGCGGTCGGGCCGACCACCCTGGACAAGGGGGCTCGGTTTGGCCCTTGCAGCCCGATTCACCGGCTTCTCTTGAGCAGGGGATGCGGTGCGGTGGAGTGGAGTGGGCCCGGGTGGGGCGGTGCGTTTCTCCTTGACCTGAGCTGAGGTCAAGGAGAAACGCACCGGGTGGTGGCGTCCACTCCCGGTCGGAGTGGGCTCCACTCGGTGGAGTAGATGTCGAGCACGGTGGCGTCCACTCCCACCGAGTGGAGCGCACCGAGTGGGGCCCACCGAGTGGAGTGGAACCGCACCACCGCACCGGGTGCGCACCATCGGGTCCACTCAGTGGCCGGCCTCCCGGCCGCGGTGCGGTCCCGGATCCTGCGGGTGGTGCGCCTGCTGATCGTCCCGGCGCACCGGGTGCGGCGTCTCGGTGTCGTCGCGGCACGTGTAGCGATTCATCGTGGTGTGGGCCCGGTCGGCCGCCTCGCTGAACGCGTCCTGGAGGTGGCGCAGGCGTTCGGCGGTGACGTCGAGGGCTTCGACGTCCGTGCGGGAATCCCGCAGGGCCCGCAGCGCCGTCATGTCCAGCGCCTCGCGGCGGCCGGGCTTCTGCTCCTGATCGTCGTACTCGGGGTCGGCCGGCTCGGGCGCGAGCAGTTGCTTGGGCATCGCCGCCTGCTGGTGGGCGACGACGTCGTACGCCCGGCCCCGCACGGCGGCGGCCGTGGTGGTGCGCAGCTTCTCCCGCACCACCGCACCGGCGAGGACGGCCCGGTCGTACTGGAGCGGGATGCGGGGGATCTCCCACTCCCCCGCATCCTGGCCCGGCGGGCGGGGCGCAGCCGGCTCGCCGGGGTCGGCCGGGGGGTGCCGGTCCAGGTCGGGCGCGGCAGTCGGAGATCGGCGCCGGGCGGGGAGGTCGGACAGGGCCCACCGGGCGGTGTAGAGGCGATAGCCGGCCTCCAGGCCGCGTACGGTCTTCGGCTCGCTGATGTCCAGGCAGTGAGCGGAGATGGCGGCGGCCACGACCTGGTCGTCCAGGCCGGGGTCGCGGCGGCGGCCGCGCAGGACCAGGGCGAGATGGCGGCGGGCTTCGGCGAGGAGGTGGCGGCGGTGGAATCGGCCGCCGTCGTTCATCACGAACACGGTCGCGGTGACGTCGACGGCCGCCAGGGCGACGTCGACCACGGCAGCGACCCGGGCCCGGATCACGGCGGCTGCGGCACGGGCGTACTCGAGGAGAGAGGTGATGACGTCGGCGGCGACACCGGAGGTGAGGATCGCGCTCACCTTCCACCACGCGCGCAGCTGCGCGAGCGGCCGGGCCGACTGCTTGGGCGGGCGGGTCTTGCGGGCGGCGATCTGATTCAGCTTGGCGCGGGCCCGCTCGGAGACCACGGGCAGGAACAGCGGCTCACCGTCGTCGTCGACGGCGGTGACGTACTCGTGCTCCAGCTCTGCCAGGCAGGCTGCGATCTGATCGCTACGCCGGGAGGTCCAGCGGATCAGCTCGTGCGGCACCCCGGCAATCTCCATCACCGGCCGACGCCCCGGGGTGACCGTGTGCGGCTCGGTCGCCAACCCCAGCGCCTCACAGACGTCGGAGGCGACCAGCTCGTTGTAGAGCGCGGACGCCGCGACCGTGTTCTCGTGCAGGGCCGTGGTGTGGATCGAGCCCCACTTCCCGTCCAGGCGTTGCCCCTTCACCGACAACAGCAGATGGTCATGCAGCAAGGGTCGCCCGGAACGCGCCTCGTAGTGGCGGAAGCGGGCGGCGACCAGACCGCCGGGCGGCCGGACCCGGTAGATGCCGTCCTTGCCGTACCGGATCACCGCCACCTCGTCCTCGATCCACTCCAGTACCCGCTCGATCGCCCGCTCGTGCGCGGCCTCGATCACCAGACGGGTCTCCTCATCCCCGAACGCCCACAGGAGGTAGATCGTCGGCTGCGGCCGGAACACGAAGTCGACCCCGGTCACCGTCACCTGGCGTCCGAGGGCGCCGGCCCGATACGCCTTCTTCGGGGAGTCGCCCGCGGCGAGCCGGTCGGCCTCGATCCGGTCCGCGTACGGGTGGCGGCCGCGCTCGCCGAACAGGTTCCGCAGCTGCGCCTCGGTGACCTCCTCTCCCGCCGTCAGCCCGAGCACAGCAAGGCCGCGGCCCATCCAGCGCCCGACCGGGACACCGGCCTGCTCCTGGGCGGCGCGCAGCGGCGTGCGGGCCGGGCGGCGGCCATCGCCGACGACGGTCTCGCGCAGGTAGTAGCGGTACATCTGCCCGGCCCGGATGACCCTGATGTCGACTGTCATGCAGACCACGCCACACGGCTCTGACCTGCAAGAAAAGGCCAATCAGCAGCACGTCCCGCCAGGCGGGAGCAGCGGCCGAAGTTTCTTCTCAGGTGCCCGCCGGGCGGGAAGCGGCGCCGGGCCGGACGCGAATGTCATCGCTCTCCGGCAGCACGCTCACCACGACCCGAACGACACCAACCAGCACCACTGAGCACCGCCAAGCGCCAAGAGACGAGCACCGCCAAGGAAGCACCGCCTAGATCAGCCCCCGGCAACCGCCGGGGGCTTCGTCGTGCTGCCCGGAGGAGACCACCGTGCCGACCTTCGAGACCTGCCCCCGCTTCACCGCCGACCTCCAGCACCTCACCCCCGCCCAGCGCCGGCGTTTCCGCCGCACCGTCCTGGACGCCTTCGTTCCGGACCTGCGCACCGGCCGCCAGTTCCGCCCCGGCTTACGGATCAAGGGCGTGCGCCGCGCTCCTGGCGTCTACGAACTCACCTGGGCGCCGGACGGGCGCGCAACGTGGTCGTACGGCGGGGAGAAGGTCGCCGGACTCCCCCACGTCGTGTGGCACCGGATCGGAACCCACAGCATCCTGGACCGGCCCCTGGCCGAAGGCCATCTCGCGGGCCCAGATAGCCGGTTGGTTGGCTGATCCTCCGATAACCAGGGCGGGGAGCGCCGTGGCAGAGAAGAGGCCGGGACCGAGCTGGAGCACCTGAAGTCGTTGATCATCAGCACCGCACAGGAGCTGTAAGAGGACAAGGAAGCACTGGGCACGTTCCTCAACGTCGTCCGGCGCAGCGAGGGATTCATGAAGCTGGCCGATGCCTTGGAGCAGTCCGACGTCCGGCCTGCGAACCCGTCGTTCTTCGGAGTGAAGAGCACCGAGTTCCAGAGCTGACTGAACGGCCGCGCAGGCCTTAGCGGACCGACGGCATCGGGCCCTTGAGTGCCCGTCAGGCGGAAGCAGCCTGCATCGCCGGTGAGTGCCGTCGCTCCCTGGCTCGGCCGATGAGTCTTCGGCGCACCGCAGCGGGTTCCTGCGGGCAGGCGTGGCAGGCGTGGCAGGAAAGCCTGGCAAGTCGCCGGGACAGCGGAGCCGGGCAATGTTCTGGCGCCGCTGTGGGCGGCGCCAGAACGGTGAGCTTTCCCGCGGCAACGGGTGGCTCTGTCTCCTGGGTGACTGTGTTGCCCGCAGTACTTCGGAGAGCCCGCTGGTGGCCGTGAGGCCGTGCAGTCGGGCACGCATAAAGATCAGGCATGTCGGCACGAAGGTCAAGGCTGGGACGCGGGTGCGGATTTTGGGGTGTCAATTCCCGTTCTGAGCTGGGGTTTTGGGTGTTCCGGCCTGTCCGAAAGCTGTAGTGGATCGCGGGACGCAGCTGCGGATTGTCACCCTGGGTGACGATCATGGTGGTCGAAAGGTGGGACACAACTGCGGAAAGGTGGCCGCCTCGCTGCCTGTGAGCAGGGGCGATGCCCGATGGGGAGCCGCGACGGAGCCAGACCGGTAAAAGGACACATCTGCGGATTGGGCGCACGGCGGATAGTGCTGAAGGCCGGGATGCTGCAACATCGCTAATCACCTGGGCGGCGGCAACCGCCCCGGAGCGCAATAAGCACAATCCGCCGTACCCGCAACTGAGCCCGCAGTACGTGCAGTTGAGCCCGAAACGAACAGTTAGGCAATAAGTTGAAACACGCAACTTGCGTCACGCCGCGTCCTCTGACCACGCCCGAGGCAGTCGTTCTCGTTGTGGTCATCGTCGTCGCAGCCGCCCTGGCCGCCGTCGGCCTGCCGGCCGTGAGCGTGCTCGTCCTGGTCCTCGAGGCCGTCTCCCTGGGCCGCCTCCTGGTGAGGTTGCGGCGCGGGCGTACGGCCGCCCTGAGGGCCGCGCAGGCCTGAACGTCCGATGGCGCGCCGCGAGAACTCGATCCCCCCGTGCAGCCGGTCACTACGGACCCTGGTGACCTGGCTGCGTGACGGCAGGGCTGATGCCGCGCTGACCTACGGGCAGCTCGCCTCTCGTACCGAGTACAGCGCGGACACTCTCGCGCGCGCCGCCTCCGGGCGCAGCGTGCCGCAGAACCTGGCCGTGGTCCTGGCCTACGCAGCGGCCTGCGGACGCAGCACGAAAGAAGCCGAACGGCTGTGGAAGCACGCCCGGCGTGACGAGGCCCGCGCTCAAAGCGTGGTCAGCGGTCGCCGCAGCGGAGTGCACATCAGCGTCGTCAAGGACTTCGCTGATCTGCACTCCGCGCTCGTCGATCTCCACCACGACGACGGCCGGCCGGCCCTGCGTTCCCTCGACGCCCGTCTGGGCGGAGTGGGGCGGCTGCCGCGCAGCACCGTCGGACGGGTCCTCGCAGGCTGCTCGACACCCAGTCGGACGTTCGTGGCGGCCTTCGCCGAGGCCTGCAATGTCCGCAGAAGTGAGCTGCCCGAGTGGACCAAGGCCTGGGACCGTGCGGACGCCGACCGCAGAAGCGGCCGGCTGCGCTCCCGCACGCCCGGCACCGTACGGCGTGTGACCGTCCACGACGACCGCGTCACGCCCAGAGACCTGCAGCTTCTGATGAGCGAGATGGAGTCGACCTCACGCAAGACGCCCGCTCTCAAGCTCACGATCCACGTGCCTGACCCCGCATCCTCCGAAGCAGAAGCCGCCGCGCGAATGAGCCGCGAGCTCCTCATCGACCAGGCGCAGCGCCGCGGCGAGCTCGCCTGCCCCCAGTGCCGCCGGCCCTCCTTCGGCTACAGCGATGAGCGCGGCTGGGCATCGCAACTGTGCTCCAACTGCGCCCCTGATGCGCCACACGAAGGGCATCTCCCCGCCTCCAGCTGCGACGCTCCCAGGCCGGAGCTGCTCGGGCCCACGGCTGGTCCGTCGAAGGTTTCCGCTGCGGACACCCCGACACTGGTCTTGCGCACGCCCGTGCCGGGTGTCCGGCCTCCTCTGCCCCGGCGGAAGGCTGTCGGGTCATGGCCCCAGCCCGCCACGCGGTCGCCCGCACCGGCGCTGGACGCCGACCAGATGCCCACCCTGGACGAACCGGTGAGCCCGCAGCCGTTCATCCCGTACCGCGGCACACCCCGCGCTTTCAGGCCCCGCCCGACGCCAGCTTTTCCACCGGCGACCTGCGAACTGGGCAGTGGGTGCCCCGAGCACGGCGAGGGGAACTCGACCACCGGACAGCGGCAGGACCATCAACCCGCCACGGTGCTGGCCACTCGCATCCGCATCAACATTCCCGGCTTCCGGCCCATCCCGCCCGTAATCGTGCGCACCCCTGGCGAAACGGCCCCGGGCCCGCATCAGCCGAGCGCTCCCACGAGCACCCCGGCAGACGAAGAGGGTTGGCCGGGCGCCCAGCATTCCACTCACCACCCCCCGGGCAGCGTTGAGCCAATCCCGCGCGGTCACCTGACGGACAGGACGCCACCGTCGTCGTGACGATGTCTCCCTCTCTCCGAGCATCTACTGACCCCAGCAGGCAGTCGACCGCAGCCAGCAGCCGGGATCGCAGCCTAGGAGCCTGACATGCGCTGGTACTCGAGCGCGGTACTTGATGTCTGGGCCAGTTGAGGCGGGTATATCGGGACAGCGCCCTGTTTCACTGCCTGAGAGGTCTGGTTCGAATGCACTTCCACTGGCGCCTCATCAACCGTGCGACACGCGTGGCATGTTCTTTCGCCGCACCCACAGCAGTTAGTAAGGTACCCACATGACCGTCCCTTACGATCCCGATGACCGGGAAAAGGTAGTCGCCAAGCTGCCGGGCGCCCTGCGCCAGGAACTCAAGGTCCGCGCCGCAGAGTTGGGCGTGGACATCAAGGATGCCGTCACCGAAGGCATCCACGCCTGGCGTGCCGCTCCCTCGCCTCGCCCTCAAGTAGACACCTCGGGTGGCAGCTCCTTCTCGACATACGTACCGACCGGCCTGTACGCCGCTCTCAAGAGCGACTGCCAGTCCCGTGGGATCGCTATCAACCAGGGCCTGGCGCAGGCAATCCGCCTCTGGCTCGACAGTTCCCCTTCCCCTCGCCGCATTCCGCGGCCGACCGGAGCGCGTCGTCTGGTCTTCGGCAACCAGAAGGGCGGCGTCGGCAAGACCGCCACGTCCGCCGGGGTCGCCGAAGCTCTCGCAGAGTCAGGGCAGCGCGTCCTGCTGATCGACTTCGACCCGCAGTGTCACCTGACCAAGCAGCTCGGCTACCCGATGCTCGCCATCGACGACCCTAGCCTGGCCAAGCACATGCTGGGCGAGGGCAAGGGGAAGCTGCGTGAACTGCTCGTCCCGATAGAGGAAGGCGCCTTCGGCGGCCGTCTGTTCCTGCTGCCCGGATGCAAGGACGCCTTCCTCCTGGACGCCAAGCTGGCGACCACCCGGCACGTGCGGATCAAGGAAACGGCGCTGGAGAAGGCACTGGAGCCGCTGGAGGCCGAGTTCGACTACATCGTCATCGACTGCCCGCCCAGCCTGGGCTACTCCATGGACACCGCCCTGTACTACGGGCGCACCCGCGACGACGAGGCGCCGGGTACCTCGGGGGTCCTGATCCCCGTCCTGGCCGAGGACTCCTCCGCCGACGCCTACGACATGCTCTTCGACCAGATCGAGGACCTGTCCGAGGACCTCGACATTCAGATCGCCAAGCTGGGCTTCATCGTGAACATGTACGACGCCCGCAAGGGCTACATCGCCACCTCTTCCCTCGGCAGCTGGAAGAGCATCGGCGAACCCCCCGTGCTCGCTGTCATCCCCGAGCGCAAGGAGCAGCGTGAAGCGGCCCGCCTCAAGCAGCCTCTGCTGTACTGCGCACCTGACTGCGAGCAGGCTGAGGCCATGCGCACCGTCGCCAAGGCGGTGAACGGATGAAGGCCGCCGACCGGCTGGGCACCGGCTCCTCCTTTGGGAAGGTGCCGCGCGGGCGCAGCGACCGCGGCCGCGCCAAGGCCATCGCGCAAGGCGACGTGCCGGCCTACGAGCTTGTACGGCTCCACCTCGAGGAGGTCGCCCCCACTCCCCTCAACCCCCGGCGGAACTTCGGTACCGACGACGAGAAGTCCCGCTTCGGCGAGGAGCTGCGCCAGGCGCAGCTCGCCGCCTGCGTGGTCGTTTCCCGGGATGCCTACCTCGCGCTCTGGCCCAACCACGAGGCGCAGATCGGCGCCGCGGTACATGTGCTGGTGAACGGTGAACGCCGTTATCGCAGTGCCGTGCACGTCGGTCTGGACGCACTCGACTTCGTTGTCCGCGACGATCTCGCTTCCTCCCGGGAGGAGTTCGTCAACCACCTGCTCAAGGAGAACCTTGACCGGGAAGATTTCGACGTCATAGAGCGTGCCCGCGGTGTGCAGGAACTCGTAGAGGTCTGCTCCGAACAGTCCGCGCGGGGTGCGCGTACCCGGGCCGCGGAGCGGCTCGGCAAGGACCGGTCCTGGATCACCAACCAGCTAGTGCTGCTGGAACTGCCGCACGAAATCCAGCACATGCTCAGCTCCGGGGACATCGCAGAGCGGGACGGGCGCGCCCTGGCCCGCCATCTGAAGGACCACCCCGGTCTTGAGGCAGACGGCCTCATCGCCCATCTGAAGGCGGTGAAGGAAGGCGAAGCCCAGGCCAAGGCGGAACAGAAGGCCATACTGCAGGCGGCGAAGACGGCCGGTGTGGCCGCTGCCGACGTGCCGTTGTTGTCCGCGGACAACAACGTTGATGCCGCTCCCCCGCAAGCATCCGAGCCGCCCGCCTCGGGGAGTTTGTTGTCCGCGGACAACAAGCCGAGCAGCCCGCAGTCGGCGGGCAGGCCCGTCAAGCCCACGACGGATGCGCCGGAAAGCGGAAAGGAAGCCGGTTTGTTGTCCACGGACAACAAGTCGCGTCCCAACCGGGCTGCCGGGCCTGTCGCGGACCAGGTCGTCGCCGTGCCCCACCAGACTGGCCCCGAACTGGTGGACACCCTTCCCTGGACGGACCCGGCCTGGGTCGATCGGCAAGTGCGTCGCCACATGAACCGGGAAGACCTCGAGAAGCTGGTTTGGCTTCTCCAGGCCGAAGAGGACGCGTAGGCCGGACGCTCTCGCGGTCACCGATCAAGAGGCCCCGCCTGATCGTTCTGGTGGGGCCTCTTGCTTTGCGGGAAGCGGGACTCGGGTCCCAGCCCCGTATCCCTCAGACGACGGACAACCTCATTGCCCAGCCGGTAGACGCACGTGGCGATGTTGTCCGGCAGACCATGCGCACCTGAGTAGCGACACCCATACGAGAGTTTGTTGTCCGCGGACAACAAGTGAAGCGGATCGCGGTAGGCGCTACAGGCCGGTGCAGACTACCGGCCGGGACTTACTCGCCCAGTAGCAGCGCAGCGTCTTTTCGTTGGTGAACTTCGTCCAGACCCCCTTCTCCCGGTAGACCTGGCTGCTGCTGGTCTTCAGGTAGTAGCCGGTGTGGTTGAAGGTGAAGGCATCCACATCGGTGCCGGTCCCGTCACCTCCCCGCTTCCCGGGGGCGGGGAGTTCCACCTGCGTGCACTTCATGTTCTTCCAGGCACGTTCCCAGTTGCCGTGTTTGTTCCATACGTCGCACGTTCCTGTGCCCCGCTTGGAGCCGAGGTTCGTCGTGTAGTGCATCTTGGTCCGGGTGTCATTGATGACCTTGCCGCAGATGTACCCGACCGTGCACCCGCCTGCCGCGGCAGGCGGGGACGTGGCGATCAGCCCTCCGGTCAGGAGCGCTGTGCCGACGGCAACAGAGAGCCACCGATTTCGTTGTGCCATGTTCCGTCTCCCCCGTGTGACAGACATTCAGCAGCCTCATGTCAGGCTGCTACCGCCTACGACGCGGTCGATCAAGGGTTGGTTTCCGGTTTGTTGTCAGCGGACAACAAACCGGGGGCGGCGCTCCTGATCACGTGGTGCTCTGAGCGGCGGTGCGTGCCGCCATAGCGCGTTGAGATTCCGAGAAAAGACCGCCCTCGGGTTCACGATCAAGGCCTAGGGCGCCCCTTAGCTCATGACCGGCACCGAAGCGGCTCCGGCTTGAGGAAGGGCAGGACTTCGATGGACGAAGCCTGGACTGTCATCGTCTCTCTGATCAGCGCCAAGACGCTCGCATTGCTGGGACTCTGGCTGCGTTTGCGCTGGCGCGCGCGGCTGGAGCAGCAGCGCCAGCGATACCTGCTACAGGTCACTGAAACGGTAGCCGCGGGCAGGCAGGTGGAGTTGGATGACCGAGACGGTGGCGGCCATCACCTGCGCGTGATGATTCACCATGTGCCGGGTTCCCGGGAGGTCGAGGAAAGGTGAGTGCGCACGATCCAGCAGACGGTACTGACCGGCCGACAGCAGCGACTTCGGACCCGGCCGACCAGCACTTTCTAGCCCGTCGACGAGTGGATGCGGAGTTTTCCGCCTTCTACCGGAGCACTATCCGCTCTTTGACGGCCTTCCTGGTCAATCAAGGGGCCGGTGTGGACGTCGCCTCGGACATCGCCCAGGAAGTCATGACCGACGCGTTCCGGTGCTGGACTGGCATCCAGCACCCCAAGGCATGGGTGTACAAGGCCGCTTCGCACGTGCTGATCCGTAAGGTCGCTTCCGTTGAAGAACCCGTCGCCGACGTCCCTGTAGCCACGTCCCTCCTGCCACAACCGGATCACATCGCGGAATGGGAAGCCGAGCACGACGCGTTACTGCTGGTGCGAGGCCTCGCGCCGCGGCAGCGTCAGGTCCTGGCCTGGACCCTGGCCGGGTTCACGCCCACCGACATTGCCGAGCACCTAGGGCTGTCGGCTGAGACCGTACGCGCCAACCTGAAACGGGCCCGCCGTAACGCCACAGCCGCCTACCGCACAGCACAAGGTGAGGAGGAGCGATGACCGGCCACAAGGAAGCCGATGTGCACCAGCAGAGCGACCGCCGCTTGCAGCACGCCTTGGAGCAGGCTCTCGACGGGCTCCTCGATGTCGAAGCCGGCCTGAGCGAGATCCTTCTGTCCTCCCGCCATGACAGCACCGTCGACAGCCTCCAGGCCGTTCTCGACACTGAAGCCGGACTCGCCGCCATCCTTCCTCCCGACGACGCCGGCTCGGCCTGCCCTGCCGACACTGCGCAAGCCGCCGTACACCACCTGCACGATCTCAGCCCCGCTCAGCTCCTGGCCCTGCGCAGCCATCCTGAAGTCAGCGCAGCCAGCCATGCTCTCGTCCGCACCATCCGCCAGGTTCGTGACCTCGCTGTCGAGTTCGACCTCGCCCTGGACCTCGTTCTCGACCTTGCCCACGCCATCGTCCGCGACCTCGACCAGGACCACACTTCCACCTACGACCAAGCCTCCGCCCGCGAACTCGCCCTGGCCCGCGCCCGCGTCATGATCCGTGGCCTCGACCGCCCCTACCTCCCGGTCGGCGTTATCGGCCGATACCGTGCCCTCGAACGCGCCCGAGCTCGCGCCGTCAACATCACCCGCGTCCTCAGCTACGACAACTTCGACCGCGACCTCGCCCGTCTTCGCAGTCGCGCCCGCGCGCACGATCTCACCCGCTTCCTCGACGGTTATCGCCTCGCCGACCGCGACCGCAATCGCGGCCTCGAAAGTGTCCCCGACGGCTATCGCGTCGACCGCGACCGCCATCGTGTCCTCGCCAGCATGATGATCGATGTCCGTACGGCTGAGGTTGGCCGGGCCATCGGCCTGGCACTCGACCAAGTACCGCCCGCCCTGAGGACCAATGACGTGGCTGCTCTGAACGACTTCACCACCGCCAATCTGAGCAGCACTGACTTGACCGGGGTCGACCTCAGCGGGATCCGCTGGTCGGAACACGGCACACGGTGGCCACCGCCGATCGACGTCGATGCGTTGAAGGCTCGCTCGGACGAAACCCGGGCAGGGAGCGGAATCTGGATCGTCCGTTCCGGCACCACAACCGCCCACGATCTCGCCGGAATCTGACCGGCATCAGGTCCCTCTTGAGCAGCCGCCACAGAGCCTTTGTTGTCCGCGGACAACAAACAGCCGGCTGGAAGGGAACGCAAAAGCGGCCCTCGTCGCCCGGGCCGAGGTCCGGGCGGCGAGGGCCGCTCAGTGGGTGCTCAAGTCAGGCTGACGCCGACGGGGGAGTCGGGTTGAGGGCGGCCTTGTGGCTGTCGCGGTGTGTGCTCTGCGCCGGTTCGGCGAGGCCACGGAGTCCGTACGGGTCACCTACCGGGCCGCAGGCGCTACAGACCACGGCGTAGTTGCGGCGGCCGACGCACCCGGCGTCGGGGTCGCGGGGCTTGCCGGAGGGCGGACCGCGTGGGTGCACTCGGTTCCGTCGGGGTGAAGCGGGGCGATCTTCACGCTGATGCGCGCCACGGGTTTCGTCTCCTGGTCGGGGTCGGGGAAGGGAAGCTGGTGGAGTTCGGCTGCGGGGGAGCGACTGCGGGTGGGGCGGTGCGGGGTGGGCGGCTCGGTGCGGACGAGTGCGGTGTCGGGGAGGAGTCCGAGCTGTCCGGCGGCGGCCGCGCGGGCGGCGAGGGTGATCGAGCGGGTGACCCGGTGGTGTCCGTGGTCGATCCGCAGGTGGCAGAACTGGCAGGCGGCGAGCAGGTTCTGCTCTCGCACGTCTTCGGGGGTGTGGTTGAGGTGGGCGGTGGTGAGGCCGACCACGGACCCGGCATCTGGGTGGATCTCCTCATGGGCGGCGGGGCAGCGGCCGCCGGAGTGTGTCAGGCCGCAGTGGCCTGTGCACTCGCAGCGGCCGCCTGCCCGCTCGAACCGCGCCCGCGCACTGTTCTGGGGCCAGTCACGCGGGTAGCGGTGCAGGTTCTCGGACGGATGAGCACGGCCGGTCACTCGCCGTCGGCGGCCTGGCGCTGCTCGAACGCCTTGATCAGTTCGCCCAGCGCGCCCGGGGCGCCGGCAGTGCCGAGCCAGGTTCCCGCTACCGTCCACACCGGTACTTCGCTGGCGTCCTCAGCGTCGAAGTAGTAGAGGTAGGGCCCGTGCCGCTCGATGACGGCTGTGGCGACGGCGGCCGGGTCGGACAGTTGGGGTGCGGTCTCCAGCACGGCGAGGGTGGTGACGTCCAGCCACATCGGCTCGTCCGGCGTGCGAGGCAGCCGGAGGTGGCCGGTGACGCGGAGCTGGTCGCCCGGCTGCAGGTCGTTGATGAGCGCGTGGGCGAGCTTCGGGTCGCGACGCTGCAGTGCAGGATCATCTCGTCCGTACGGTCGTCGGTGGGGGAGATGGTGAGGCGGAACCGCGCCATGCTGGCGTGTACGTCGCCCGGGCACGGTCTCGTCCAGGAAGCCGACCAGGACTATCGCGTCGTCGGCGGCCATGGGACAGCCGGCCGTCCGAACCGGCGCCTGGTGGGCAGCGCCGTACGCCTCGAGGACCGCCTTGCGCACCATGCCCGCGTCGGCGACCTGGTGGTCGTTGGCGCGCGCCCACGTCCTGATGGCGGCGAGCTCCTGGCGGCTGCGGCCGCTGCCCAGGCCCGCACGGATCGGGGTGGCCGCGGCGGTGGCCGTCGTGGCGGAGGTGGTGCGGGCGCCGGCCTTCCGGGTGCGCAATTCCTCCTGCGCCTTTTCCAGCACGGCCTTGGCCTTGGCAACCTTCTCTTCGACCTCGCGCTGCGTGGGCCTCGCTGCTGCTGCGAGGTGGCCTCGTTGGGCCCTCTACAACGAGCGCGTGGGCTGCTCGCGGATTCTCTAGCCTCTCTTCACGCTCAACACGGCGCTGCTCAGCCTGATCGGAACCGGCCATTAGCAGCGGAGGAAACCCACAGAGCCATCACCAGGTCTCACAAATCCTTCACAGGTCCTGGTGCAGACCAGACGTGGTGCGCACCGACTGCAGCGAAGCCTGATGCGCGCATTCTCATTTGGCCATGGTGACGAGAGGACACTGAGGGGCTGCCTTTGTCGACGTACCGTCATCTCGCCGACGGTCGGCGTGACCGTTTGCAGCACCTGCGATGCCACGCGTCGCCGCTGACGGGCGACAAGCCGGGGCGCATGCCTCATGCGCGTCTCCTTCACCCTCTCCATTCGGCATTCGGCATTCGATGGTGCGCAACTCCCGTAGGTGATCGAAGCAGGCGGACGGAGGCACATGCGTAGGGCACTCACGCTGGCAGCTGGAATGGCAGCCGCGTTCTCACTCTCACTGGCTGTGGCACCTGGCGCGCAAGCATCTAGCAAAGACGATGCCAACCTGCACAGCATGGAAGTCTGCAAGCCAGCGTCCACCTCGAAGTTCAAGTTGCACCTCTACTTCAACTCGGGGCAAAACGGTTCGTACAGAAATATCGGCTACTCCGTCTTCGACATGGACAGGGTGCGTCCTGGAGGGAGTGATCCTGGGGCTTACCCACTGCGGTACTGCATGTTCGGAGTGAGCAACCCCTGGCCGGGATCCGGACAGAAGATCAAGAACAACGCGGCATCCGGTGAGAACGATCATCACAGGTACATAGCACGGGTGTACTTCAACAGCGGTTACAAGGGAGCCCAGGATGCGATGGGCCCGGGTCAGAGCAACGCCCGCTTCCGGCACGTGTACAACAACAACGCTTCGTTTAAGTGGACGAGCCGGTGATTGAGACCAGCAGGGATGGGGGAGGGCGAGCAGTGAGCTCGAAGAAGACGTTGTCGAAGGTTTCGGTTCCTGTCCTGGCGGCCGCGGCGGTGGGCGCGATCGCGTTCGCCGGGATCTCAGCGGGCCTGTCCTCGGACGGAGATGAGCCGTCGAAGCCGGGTGCCGTCCCGGCATCTGCGGCTCAGGCGCCGTCGCAGAGCAAGCAGACGAAAGCGGTGGGGGACGACCCTGCGGCTTGGCGGTTGCCCATCGAGGCGTACATGCCGACCAAAGCCGAGACGAAACTGGTCGCCTCCGTGCGGGATGACCTGCTTGACGCCTGCATGAAGAACGCCGGGTACGCCGACTGGACGCCGGCGCCCGACCTTCCTGACGTAGGCGGCAAGACGCTCACGGACTGGCGTTACGGCATCCACGATGCCGGGGACGCAGCCTCGCGCGGCTACCACCCCGATGCCGCTGAACAGCAGGAGTACGACAAGGCCATGGAAGCCGGGGCCGTGGACACGTCCGGGGCAGACGAGTCCAAGGTGCGCGAGTGTGTGGCCGAGACAGACGGCGTCGTTCCGTCGGCTCAGAATGCTGATCTTGTGCAGCAGATCAGCGGAGATGCGTTCTTGGAGTCCCAGGAAGCCCCGCAGGTAGTCGACGTCTTCTCTAAGTGGTCCTCGTGTATGAAGGAGAAGGGCTACGACTACAAGAAGCCGCTGGATGCCAGCGACGACCCTCGCTTCACCGACCCGGGCACGGTGTCGGGTACGGAGATCGCGACGGCGAAAGCCGACATCGAGTGCCGGGGCCGCTATGACCTGGAGAAGACCTGGTTCGAGACCGAGGCGGCGCTGCAGGCGAAGGCCATCTCAAGCCACCAGGGTGAACTCGACGATGTGAAGAAGGTCAACAAGGCTTCTGTGGCCAAGGCTTCCGCCTTGGCGAAGTAGGCGTCCTTCTTCCAGCCTGCGCGGTGCACTGCTTGGTCTCCGCTCGGGCCTGGCCGTTGTTCGTGCGCCGTGACGCATGCCAGGCGCCAGGACACCACCGCTTCACCACTGAGTCACGTCCGCTGGCGTGAGGGCTTAGCGGAAAGCTGAGAAATCACGCGCTCCAGCCGATGCCCCTGCCAAGGGGCATCGGCTGGAGCCGCGCTGAGCAGATGCCATACGGAAACAGTGCTTCCTGGTGATACCGGATGTGTGCCGATCCGCTCCACTGACCAGCTCCGTAACATCCTTCGGGGAGACGTGTGTTGAGACGGAAAAGACAAGCCATTCACGCGGTCGTGGGCCTGGCAGCCTGCACCATCGTGGCAAGTTTCATGCAACCGCCAGCCTTCGCTGATGACCAAGTGCCGCCAGGAGCAGCGCAAGGCTGGGCCACCAAGGCCAAAAAGGCCAGCGGGGCGGACGGTGCCGAGAAGGCCCTGCAGCCTCCTGCTGTGCCTGGACCAAAACGCAAGAGTGTGTTGGGGGAGGGCTTCCAGGCGTCAGATGACGTGGCCTGGACGTCCTCCGGTGACGGAACGGGCTTTCACCTGCTGACCGCCCATGCCAAGGACGGGTACCGGTGGAAGACTGCCGCCACACTGTCCGAGCCGGGATTTGATACCGACACGTGGGTCGGCAACGCGTGCGTCACCGGTTCAGGCAAACACGCCGCCGTCGCCTACGCTCCGCGCACATTCACCAACAAGCCGGACTTGATGGCCCGCGGTGCCTTCACCGCGGTTGTGGACCTGACCACAGGGAAGGTCACAAAGCTGCCGTTCCAGGCAACACTTGGGTACTTCTCACCAGGGTGCGGGACGAGTAGCAAAGCGGTCTTCTCGCAGTTTACCGACGACGAGTCGAAGGAGAACGCCACTCGGCTGGTCACGGTTGACGGCCAAAGCGGCAAGACGTCAAAGCCACTGAAGCTGACCGGGCAGGTCACTTCAGCCGTGCCCGTTCGCGATGGCCTCGTCGCCGCCCGCGGCGCCAGCGTCGTCAGTATGGATACCAACGGCGGCTTGCAGACCGTGGCTCACACCACTGCCGTCCCGTTTCAGTTGATGCCAGACTCCGATGACGGAGTCGTCTTCCTGGACCGCTCCGCGGACAGAGACCACCAGACTCAGGCCCGCGTACGACGCCTGTCCGCCACGCAGATCACCGCGGCGAACCCCAAGGACACCGGCACACCCTCGACGCTGGCGACAGGGGAGATGACGGAACTCGATCTTGTACGTTCCGCTACCGGGACCGTCTACATCACAGGCACTGCCGCAACCGCGCGCCACCTGCCGTCCGTAGTGAAGAACCCGGGCGGCCTCAAGAAGGACGCCGTCTTCTCTACCCGCGGCAAGGTGGCGATAACGACGCGATGGGCGGACGGAAAGGATTCCCGCATACGTCCCGACGAAGCCCTCACCGCCCGCACGGTCCATATAGATCTACGCGCCCTGGCCACAGGGAAGTCCATCACTCTGGATGCCGAACCCAACTCGCCCATCGGCGGGCAGAAAGCAGCAGCGGCAGGACACACCGTGTCACCCGCCTTACTCTCGGCCAAGGCCAGCGCTCAAAAGCGTGCGGCGGCCGATACGCCCGTGGATGACGGGCGGTACTGCTCCGTCCCGCGTGGTGACCCACGCAAGCAGGCCTTCCAGCCCACGCCGCGCCAGGTCGAGTGGGCCGTGAACCAGGCCGTCATCGGAAAGTTGAACAAGCACATCTCTCGTCCCGCGGATTGGAAGGGCACCGGTATGGCTGCCTACAAGCCGCAGTCGCTGTTCCCTCTCCGAACCATGACGGGGGACCCCAATGGCACTCCAGACCGGGACGACGAGTATCACGTTCCGTCCCAGGTGATGCTCGGCATCACCGCGCAGGAATCCAACATGTGGCAGGCCACCCGCTCCGCTGTTCCGGGGGTGACCGCCAATTCGCTGATTGGCAACTACTACGGCATCGCCTATGACGCCGACGGATCCCAGAACGACCCATGGAAGATAAACTGGGCGAAGGCTGACTGCGGCTACGGCATCGCTCAGGTCACTGACGGCATGCGCAGGCACGGGCACGAGAAGCCCGAGGAATCTCCGCTGACCACGACACAGCAGGAAGCCGTAGCACTCGACTACACGGCCAACATCGCCGCGGGCGTCAACATCCTGATTGAGAAGTGGAATCAGACACGCGGCGCCGGCATGACCGTCAACGAGGGCAACCCGAAGTTCATCGAGAATTGGACCTTCGCCCTATGGGCGTACAACGCCGGCTTCCACAAGGAGTCCGACAAGGGCGAGAACGGCGGCCACTGGGGTGTGGGCTGGACCAACAACCCGGCTAACCCGCTGTGGAAGGCTAATCGAACCCCGTTCCTGGAGAACTCCGAGGGCAAGGACGACTACTCCCACGCCGCGCATCCGCAGGACTGGCCTTACCAAGAAAAGGTCATTGGCTGGGCCGCCCGGCCCATATCCTCCATGTTCGCGCCCGGTGACATGCAGCCCGGCTACCGTGCGGCCTGGTGGAACAACAACAGCCTGCGCACCGGTGCCAAGCCGGCCAACGATCTCTTCTGTGATGCCTCCAACGACTGCAGCCCCGGCAAAATCGGCGACAACGACTCCAACGACCCCGGCAAGGGCGCCTGCAACCTCGACAACCCGAGCTCGCCGACCCACCTGTACTGCTGGTGGAACAAAAAGGTGAAGTGGAAAGACTGCGACGCCGGCGCCCAGTGCGGCAATCCCGTCCACCGATTCAACGACACCTACACCGAACAGCCCGACGGAAACCCCTACCCCCCGCGGTGCACCCCTGGTGTCCCCTCCGGTACGTACGTGATCGACAACCTGCCGGACGGTACCCGTCCCGCGGGATCCGATCTGCGCAGCTGCGGCAACGTTTCGTCAGCAGGCTCCTTCAGTTTCGACTTCGCTGACTGGAACAACACCAAGCCCGGCAAGATGGATATCCACCAGATCGGCGCCGGGTACAACAACCATTTCTGGTTCACCCACACCCGCGACCCCTCCACCCACGACGGCACACGGATGCTCACTAAGGGCACGTGGTCGCTGAAGTACAGCATGAACGAGTGGGTCCGCATCATGGTCCACGTCCCGGACCACGGAGCGCATACGCAACAGGCCGCATACAAGATCGACACTGGCAACGGCACGTTCGACAGAACCCGTGTTCTTGGGCAAGAGCGTGGCAAGAACTCATGGGTGTCGCTCGGTGTCTACAAAGTCAGCGGCAAGCCTCGAGTCCAACTGTCCAACGCCACCCTCGACGGAACCGGAGACGATGACGTCGCCTGGGACGCAGTGGCCTTCCAACCAGTCGGCGACAAGCCCAAACACATGGTCGCAGTTCTCGGGGACTCCTACACCTCCGGTGAGGGCGCGGGTGACTACTCTCCCGAGAGCAACAAGGATCACGGCACGAAGCAATGGAACGCATGCCGCAGGAGCGACAACGCCTGGGCACGCAAGATCGTGCTTCCCGGCACGTCAAAGCCTCTGGGCGACATCAACGACAACTGGGACTACGACGCCGAGCTTGGCTTCGTTGCCTGCTCCGGAGCGATGACGAAGAACGTCGCCACTGTGCCCTCAGGTAACACGCCTCAAAGACACCGCGAGGGGCAGTTCAACGAAGTACTCCAAGTGGACTCCGGAGTGCTCAGCAAAGACACGACACTGGTGATGCTCACGCTGGGAGGCAACGACGAGGGAGGATTCGCCCGCGCGATGCAACAGTGCGGCAGCATCAGCAACTGCAGCAACGACTCCGGTTTCCTTCCGAAGTACAAATCGATCATCGACGCCATGGTCCCGGACGTAAGAAGCGTTCTTGAGACCGTCGCAACCAAGGCGCCTAATGCGCACATCGTACTCATGGGGTATCCCGAGCTCCTGAGCCGCAGCACCAAGTGTGCTGGCTCGTGGTACTACGACATGAGCGAAGCCAGAACCCTAGCCGAGCTGGTCAACTACGCCAACGCCGAGCAGAAAAAGGCCGTCGACGGCCTGCGCACCGGATCGTCGAAGCTCAAGGTCGAGTTCGCCGACCCAGTCAACGCGTTCGTCGGCCACGGCGGGTGCGACGACCCAGAGTGGATCAACAAGATCGTCATCGGGCCCAACGGGGACGGCGACTTCCATGAGCAGGACCCGGCCGCAGAACCTGCGTCCTGCCTGTGGGGTGCCGCCAACAACAAGTGCCTCAGCCGGGAGTCGTTTCACCCGAACAGCGCTGGCACCACCGGATACGCCGCAGTGATGCGCAAACGACTCGGCGACATCGGATACACGGGATCCTGACGGAGTGACCAAAGAGACCGCTAGGCGCACCCGGCAGACCACGGCCGGGTGCGCCGCCATGACCGTACTTGCAGCCGCTCTCATACTCATCGCGATCGGCCTGATCGTCAGCATCGCCGTGCCAGCCTTCTTCGAAAGGCCCGAGCCTTCAGGGAAGGAACGGCTTGGCAAGCTGTCAGGGCTGACTCTGCACCGCCTTCGCCTGGCGGCTGAGGACGGCCGGTTGACCGACGCGGAAATCGCTCACGCAACTGGAGGGGAGTGGACCGCGAAACGCGACCTGGACGCAATTCGTATTGTGGTCGGCTATGAACCTGGTCCCACGTGCTACCTGTTCGAAGTTCCCGCGCCGCTAGGTCCAAAGACCTCCGTGAGGCGTGAACGCCTCGAGCATTGCCCTGCCTTCGATGAGAAGAGCAGCACAGCTGGAGTGCGGAGTTCGATCCACGGCACGCAGCCGAGGCCCAAGCAGGGCGGCCGAGACAGGTCTCCGTCGATGCCGACGCAGTACGGGCAGAGGGTGGAGCAGTAGTCGACGGGTGCGCTTTCGTGGCACTGGAGACTTGCCGCGATGTCGTTGCCGTAGCGGTCGGTGAGCATCGATCGGAGTGTGTCCAGTTGCTCAGCGAACGCAGCCCGCTCGTCGGGCAGCATCTGGCCCACGATGCGCTGAGCCATCGCTGCACGAACCCTCCTCGAAAAATCACGGCGTGATAATCACGAACCACTCGGCTGACTCCTCTACTCGGCCCCTGCCATGTGAGTCCCCCGCATCGGGTGCGCCCGGAGCCCCACAGGGTGCGTGCCTGCGATTAACCCGGTTAACTCCCGGCCTCAAAGTGCAAGAAGCGGCCTGCCCCCGGATCGAGGTCCGGCGGCAGGCCGCTTCTTGTGTGCTCAGGTGCTCAGGTCGATGTCAGGCGGGAGGCCGCGCCCGGCGAGGGCGTAGGTGAGGAGTCGGTAGGGCTCAGTCCACGTGCCGTGGATTCGTGCCCGGGCGCAGTGGAGCGTGCCGGTGAGGGCGGTCTCGGTGTCGGGGTGGATGAGGACCAGGGTGACGGGGTCGGCGTCGGCCTTCTGCCCTTCGGCGGGACGCCCGCGCTCCAGGGCACGGGCGTCAGGGGCGATCCGCACGGCGACGTCGCCGCAACCGGACCAAGGGACCAGCCTCTGTCTGGCGGCGAGCATCGCGGTGAACTCCGCGACGGCCTTCTGGTCGCCGGGGTGGAGTGGGCCGGTGCCGTGGCCACAGCGTCGGAAGCCGGTGGTCACGCGGCAGGGCTGTCGGCGATAACGAGGAAGCTGTCGGAACGCAGGTCCATGACGACTCGGGCGGGCTGTCCCTGGTCGCGCTTCTTGGCCGCGTACTCGTCTGCGGGCCAGGAACCACGGGGGCCGCCGGCGGGGAAGCGCTCCAGGACGGTGCGCGTGGACTGGTTGGTCATCATGACGCCTCCTGGTCGATGAAGGAGAGTTGGAGTGCGGGTCGTGCTGTGCGGGGCGTGGACGGCCGAGGGAGGGGCGGCGGCTCGATGCGTTCGAGGTCGGCGTCGGTGAGGAGGCCGAGCTGTCCGGCGGCGGCCGCGCGGGCGGCGAGGGTGATCGAGCGGGTGATCCGGTGGTGTCCGTGGTCGATGCGCAGGTGGCACAGCTGGCAAGCGGCGAGCAGGTTCTGCTCTCGCACGTCTTCGGGGGTGTGGTTGAGGTGGGCGGTGGTGAGGCCGACCACTGAGCCGGTGTCGGGGTGGATCTGCTCGTGGAGGGCCGGGCAGCGGCCGCCCGGGTGCGCCAGGCCGCAGTGGCCTGTGCACTCGCAGCGGCCGCCTGCCCGCTCGAACCGGATCCGTGCGCTGATCTCGTTCCAGTCGCGCGGGTAGCGGTGCAGGTTCTCGGGACGGATGGGCACGGCGGCTGTCCTACTCGCCGCCGGTGGCCTGGCGGTGCTCGAACGCTTCGAGCAGCTCGCCCAGGTCGTTCGGCTCGAGTGCGGTGCCGACCCAGTGGCCGCACTCGGTGAACACCTCCACCTCGGTGGTGTCGGCGTCGAACCAGCAGACGTACGGCCCGTGCCGCTCGATGACGGCCGTGGCGACGGCGACCGGGTCGGACAGTTGCGGCGCGGTCTCCAGCACGAACAGCGTTGTGACGACCAGCCACATGGGCTCGTCCGGTGTGCGGGGCAGCCGGAGGTGGCCGGTGACGCGGAGCTTGTCGCCGGGCTGCAGGTCGTGGATGACCGCGTGCGCCAGCTCCGCGTCGGCGACGCTGCACGGCAGGATCATCTCGTCTGTGCGCTCGTCGGTGGGGGAGACGGTGAGGCGGAACCGCGCCGTCGACCCGTGCAGGTCGCCGGGGACGGTCTCTTCGTCCAGGAAGCCGTCCAGAGCTATCGGATCGCTGGCGGCCATGGTCAGCCTGCCTTCCGGACCGGTGCCTGGTGGGCGGCGTCGTACGCCTGGAGCACCGACTTGCGCACGATGCCCGCGTCGGCGACCTGGTGGCCGTTGGCGCGCGCCCACGTCCTGATGGCGGCGAGCTCCTCCCGGGTGCGGCCGCTGCCCAGGCCCGTGCGGATCGGGGTGGGCGCGGTGGCGGACGCCGTGGTGGTGCGGGTGCCGGCCTTCACGGTGCGCAGTGCCTCTTGCGCCTTCTCCAGTTCGGCCTTGGCCTTGGCGACCTTCTCTTCGGCCGCGCGCTGCGCGGCCTCGCTGTTGTTGCGCTCGGACAGCTCGGACAGGTCGGCGGTGATGCGGGCGGCGCGGCTGCGGACCGAGGCGGCCGGGTGCGCGGCCGCCCAGGCGAGCAGCTCCTGGATCTCGGTGGAGACGGGGAGCGGGACGACCGGGACGTCGATGGCCGGGGCGTCGGCGGCCGCGCGGGGCAGTCCGAGGACCTGTTCGGCGATGAGGTCGCTGAGTTCGGTCTCGCTCAGACCGGTGGCCTCGCGGATCGTCTGCTGGCTGTCGCCGTTGTTGTGCATGGAGATTGCCATGGCCTCGTGCGCGGACAGGGCCGGGGCGGCGGGGGTGTTGGTCATGTTGGGTGTGTCTCCGGTTTCCGGGGTGAGGGGGAGCAGGGCGGTGAGAGTGTCGGTGTCGGTGGGCAGCCCGAGGGCGCCCAGGAGAAACGCCATGTCGTCCTTGTTGCGGGAGTTGCGGGCGGTGACCCGGGCCGCGGCGGCGAGCTGCTGTTCCGGGTTCGGGTCCAGGGGGAGCGATTCGGCCTCGAGGGCTTCGGTCCAGTCGCTGAACACCGCTAGGCCGCCTTGCCGCTGACGGCCAGCTCCAGCACTCGCCGGTTGCTCGCCGCCTGCTGGGGGGTGATCGGTTCCTTCCAGCGGTTGTACGGCTCGGGCCGGGTGGGGATGCTCTCCCGTTCCAGGTGCGCGAGGGCCTGTTCGCGGACGGTCGGCGGTACGACGCGCGCCGTGCGCTGCCGCTCACGTCGACGGCGGTCCTGTTCGGCGACCACGCCGACCCAGTCGTCACCGAGCCGCGCGGTGAGCTGCTGGCGCAGCTGCTTGCGGTCGCGAGCGGTGGTGGCCGCCCACACTCCGGTCTTCGTCAAGTCGGGGTTGGCGAGCGCCCACTTCAGGCAGCCCTTCGCGATCGGGCACCCGGCGCAGGCGTGTTGGGCCTTGGTCAGTGCCTCCTGGCGGGCGTAGCGGTATTCGGAGGTGTGGATGTCCTCGATGGCGAAGAGCGCCGGCTCGGTCCGGCAGCGCAGGGGGACGTCGGTGTGGGGGAAGGGGATCCGGTTGTCGGCGGGGATGAAGGTCGGCGGCTGGGGGATGCCGGTGCGGGTGCCGGTCATGGGGTTCCCTCCGGTGCGTGCAGGTGGGGGAGTTGGAGGCGGACCTGGTCCACGAGGTCCTGGGTGGGCCTCCACGGTCCGAGCGCGCCGGCCTCGATGGGGATCGGGAGGGCGAGCTCGTAGACGTCGGTGAGGACCAGGTGCCACGCGTCGGGCTGCGCCCAGCGGGAGCACCGGGCAGCGCCTTCGGCGTCCTGGTGGCAGTCGGTGAGGCGGGCGACGCCGATGACGGCGCCGGTCTCCAGTCGGCGGCCGCGGATCGCGGTGGCGACCAGCGGGTCACGTAGCGGGGTGCGTTCGATGCGCAGGCCGGCGTGCAGGAGCAGCCAGCCACGCCAGGACCAGGGGCGCGGCCGGTTCTCCACGTCCTTCCCGGCGAGGATGCAAGTCGCCCAGGGCTGGCGGATGGTGATGCCCCGGATCCAGGTACCAGGCTGGGGGAGCGGGGGAGTGCTCATGCCGCTCGCCCCAGACTGTGAGTGCCTGGCCGTCCGGCGCGGCGGCCGTTGATGGACGGCACTGCGGCGTGCTGCGGTCCGGCGAGTACGGCGCGGCCGGTGTGCTTGCCCTCGTACATCGCGGCGTCGGCGGCGCGCTGGAGCAGCTCCAGATCGTTGGTGCCGATGGCGTCAGGAGAAGCAGCGCCGATCGACGCGGCGGTGTCGACCAGGACGCCGTCGTCGGCCTCTACGGGCTGGGCGAGCAGGGCGTAGAGCTGGGCGAGTCGCAGAAGGCGTCGGGCGGGTGCGATTCGTACGGCAAGGGCGAACTCATCGCCGCCCAGGCGGCCGACGGCACCGTGGCCGCCCGCCCAGGCGGTGAGCCGTTGCGCGGTCACGGCCAGGACGCGGTCGCCCGCGGCGTGGCCACCGGGTCCGTCGTTGACGTCCTTGAAGTGGTCCAGGTCCACGACGACCACCAGGGAGCTGTCGCCGTACCGGGCGGTGATCTGGCGGGCCTTGGCGGTGTAGCCGTCACGTCCGAGCAGCCCCGTCAGAGGGTCGCGTCGGGCGGCGGCCAGCTTCCGGTGCAGGCTGAGGGCGTGCACGGTCCAGCCGGTCAGCGGGATGGCGAGTGTGGTGATGAGGACAGCGCGATTGCCCGCGGGGGCGTGTACGCGCGCGATGGAGGCCATACTGGTCTCTCCCTCTCGTCTCGTACGGGATGGGTGGCCCGGGGCAGGCGTCAGGTTTGAGACGCAGGGCGTCTGTCCCGGGGCGTAGCTACAGCTCGAAGTCGCCGCTGATGCGGGTCCAGTCGTTGGGGTTCTTCCAGGGCTTGGCCTTCGCGGCCTGCCAGTCGAGAGCCCAGTCGGGCCGCAGCCCACGCGCTCCCCAGCCCCCGGCCTGTTTGCCGGGGATCTCACGTCCGGCCGTGTACGCGGCGAGTGCTGCGTCGTACACCTCGTGCGCCTTGCGCAGGGCCTCTCTCTTGGACGACGCCTCGCCGGTGAACACGTGAACGCCGTGCGCCTGTTGGTCGGTGTTGTGGTGAATCGGGACGTCAACCTCGAAGTAGCGAAGTGGCATGACGGCCCATCTCCTTCCATCGCTGGTCGTGGCGGAACACCGCGACCGCCCCGGCCAGGTGAGGCCGGGGCGGCACGGAGGAACGCCGCGTCCACGCGGGGCGGGGTCAGCGGTTCGCGGCAGCGGCAACGATCTCGGCGTGGTCGAACGCGAGGTCCGGGAGCGTGTCCAGGGACCACCAGCGGGCGGCGGTGGCGGCGTCCCCTGCCGTCGGCTGGACCAGCGAGGCCAAGGTGGCCGTGTAGGCGACGCTGACGTACCGGCCGCGCGGGTCACGGCCGGGGGCGTCGAAGACGCCTACCTGCCGGAGATCGTCGGCCGGGACGATGATGCCGGTCTCCTCCTGCAGCTCGCGGGCCGCGGCGGCCTGGCTGGTCTCTCCCTGGTCCAGGTGGCCGCCGGGCGAAGCGGGCGGGTTCGTTGATTTCTGGCCGGTGAGTCGCAGGAACCGACGCGTGAGTGGTTCACCGACAGCTACGAGTATGGCGGGTTCGCGGCCGAACGAGCTCGGGGAGAGCGGTCCGTCATCGCTGCGGTGTGTCTGGCCGGTCGGCGATCTGAGTGCCGTGGTCGGAACGGGCTTGACCTTGACGCTGGGTCAACCCTCCATCCTTCCGGGTGGAGCTACCGCGCAGTCGCCTGGAACAGCTCCGCGAAGGAGGCAGATGACCATGACAGCCCAATCGATCGCCGGTCCGGCGATTCGCGTGCAGGGTCTCGAAAAGTCGTACGGGAAGCTCGAAGTGCTGCGCGGTGTGGACTTCGACGTGGCGCCGGGCAGCATCTTCGCCCTGCTCGGTTCCAACGGGGCGGGCAAGACCACGACCGTGAGGATCCTTGCCACGCTCCTGAAGGCCGACGCGGGGACGGCGAGCGTCCATGGCTTCGACGTCGCCACGCAACCGGCGAACGTGCGGGAGTCCATCAGTCTCACCGGGCAGTTCGCGGCCGTCGACGAGATCCTCAGCGGTCGGGAGAATCTCGCTCTCGTCGCCAGGCTGCGCCACCTCAAGAACCCTGGCGCGATCGCGGATGACCTGCTGAGGCGTTTTTCGCTGAGCGAGGCGGGCGCGCGGAGAGTGTCCACGTATTCGGGTGGGATGCGCCGCCGGCTGGACATCGCGATGAGCCTCATCGGGAATTCGCCGGTGATTTTCCTGGACGAGCCGACGGCAGGACTCGACCCCGAGGCGCGCATCGAGGTGTGGGAGGCGGTCAAGGAGCTCGCCGGTCACGGAACGACGGTGCTGCTCACCACGCAGTATCTGGACGAGGCCGAGCAGCTGGCCGACCGGATCGCGATCCTCCACCAGGGCCGGATCATCGTCAACGGCACCCTCACCGAGCTCAAGCAGCTCTTCCCGCCCGCCAAGGTCGAGTACGTCGAGAAGCAGCCGACTCTGGAGGAGATCTTCCTCGCCGTCATCGGCGGCGGCCACGAGAGCGGCGTCACTGGCACGACAACGGGGGGACAACGATGACCACGTACTTCTTCAGCGACACTGCCGCGCTCACGGGGCGGACCCTGCGCCACGTCACACGCAGCATGGACACCATCATCACGACCGCCATCACGCCGGTCGCCATGATGCTGATGTTCGTCTACGTGTTCGGTGGCGCCATTGATACCGGGTCGGTTCCGTACGTGAACTACATGCTGCCCGGCATCCTGCTCATGACCATCGCCTCAGGCATCTCCTATACCGCGTACCGGCTGTTCACCGATGTGAAGAGCGGGATCTTCGAACGATTCCAGTCCATGCCGATCGCGCGGTCGGGTGTGCTGTGGGCCCACGTCGTCACCTCTTTGGTCGCCAACCTGATCGCGCTCGTGCTCGTTGTGGGCGTCGCTGTGCTCATGGGCTTCCGCTCAGGGGCAGGCGTGTCGGCATGGCTCGCGATCACCGGCATCCTGCTCCTGTTCACCCTGGCGCTGACCTGGCTCGCCGTGATCCCCGGCCTTTCTGCGTCGTCGGTCGAGGGCGCTGGCGCGTTTGCCTACCCCCTCATCTTCCTGCCGTTCGTCAGTTCGGCGTTCGTGCCCACAAAGACGATGCCCGGCCCAGTGCGCTGGTTCGCCGAACATCAGCCGGTGACGTCGATCGTCAACACGATCCGCAACCTGTTCGCCCAGCGACCGGTCGGTGACGACATCTGGACCGCCCTCGCGTGGTGCGTCGGCATCCTTGTCGTGGCGTACATCTTCGCGATGGCCGCCTATCGCCGGAAGATCGCCTGAGGCAGGCTGAGACCCATGCTCACCATCAGCCAGCTTGCGGCGTACGCCGGGGTGACGGTGCGGGCGGTACGTCACTACCACCGGATCGGGTTGCTGCCGGAGCCCGAGCGCGACCGGTCCGGATACCGGACCTACGACGCTGCCGCGGTCGTGCGACTGATCCGGATCCGCATCCTCGCAGACGCCGGCGTGCCGCTGGCCCGGGTGCAGGAACTCCTAGACGCCGGCCCGGAGGAGTTCGCCGGCGGCGTCCAGAAGGTCGACAAGGCCCTGCGCGCCGAGATCCGGCGGCTGCAGGACACTCGCAGCCGACTCGCCAGGCTCGCTGCCGGAGAGCACCTGGCGCTCCCGCAGAGCGTCGTGGACTACCTCGACCGGCTGCGCGGTCTCGGCGTTGAGGAGCGGTACATCGAAATGGAGCGGGACGCCTGGATCATGATCGCCGCCCAGGTGCCGCATTCGATCGACTCCGTGATCGCCAAGAAGCACGAGGAGCTGGACGACCCCGACATGGTGAAGCTCTACAGCCTTCTCAGCGGAGCACTCGACTGGCCGGACAACGATCCGCGGATCGTCGAGGTCGCCGACATCATGGAACGCTTGATGATTCGCGCTGTGGAGGCTGGCGAGGTGGGTGCCGACGACGGCATCGACGACCAGTTCGTCGACCTGCTGGACTCGACCATGGTCGAGTCCTCACCGCAAGCCGCCCGGCTGTTGGCGATCCTGGAGGAGCGGGGCTGGAGGGGCTGGACCCGCGTCGAGCGAGTGCCTGCCGACAGACCTCAGCACTGACCTGCCGCCATCTCGGCTCTCGGGGTCGGAGGCCCACTCTTCGGCCCACTGCCGGGCGAGGTCGGGCAGTTGGGCGAGCGTCTGAAGGACCTGCGCGCCGTGGTGCCCGAACGCACGCCAGGAGTCGGTCTCTTCCACGCCGCGGATCTGGTGGGACATCAGCCAGTACGGGGCGAAGTCGTCGCCCCAGTTGCCGGTCTCACCGAGCGGCTCCACGACGAACAGCCGCACCGGCCAGCCGTCCTCGATGCGCTCCAGGATCTCGCCGGGCTTGGAGTACATGTGGAAGTACGAGAACGGCTTGTCGGTGTACCAGCGCTTGCCGGGGCTGGGGTGGTCGACGGTCTCGCCGATGTGGTCGGCGAGGTTGACGGTCGGAATGGTCTCGCCCAGGCCGCTGTAGTAGCGGGCGAGGTGCTCGCAGGTGGGTGGGACGGTGCCATCGGGGCGGGTCGCCATGTAGTGGACGACGGGCCGGGTGCTGCGTGCCATGGGTTCCTCCGTGTCGGTCAGGAACGTGCAGTGGGCGGTCTGGTCAGCGGCGGGTGTTCTTGTGGCCGCGCAGCTCGTCCACGCGGGTGGCGATGTGCGCGAGGCCCTGGGCGAGGGTGGCGAGCTGCTGGGCGTCGTCGCCGACGGGCTGGGACCAGATGAGGCCGGCCGCGAAGTGGGAGACGTGCGCGGCGAGCTCCTGGGCCTGCTTGGCCAGGAGCTCCCGCTCCGTCTCCAGCGGCGTGACGTGCACGGCCCGCTCGGGAAGGGGCAGTTCGACCAGCCGCTCCAAGATGACGGCCAGGGCGTCGGCGACGACGTCCAGGTCTCCGTCGGCGAGCCAGCCGTCGATGGTGTCGTGGCCGGTCAGGTCGGGGGTGTACTTCGCGAAGCGCTGGCGGGCGAAGTTGTCGGGGTCGTCGGCCGCCGCCGCGATGAACACGAGCCGGTGGTTGCGCCGGTCCGGGTAGACGGTGAGTTGCCGGTCGACGGCCTCGTTGGTGAAGACGGCGGGCCAGTTGGGGGCGGCGGGCGGCGTCCAGTCGGTGCCGAGGATGCCGGTGACGAGGGTCGTGAGGCGTTCGGCCGGGAGCTTGGTGAGGGTGCGGGGCAACGGGTCCTCCGTGCGGTGATGGGTGAGGGGGCCGAGCTGCCGTTTCAGTGCTCCAGCAGCTCGTAGGGGAAGGGCTCGTGCTCGATGTGCACGGACGCCCACCTGATCCAGTGCCAGTGGAAGGGGAACCGGGGCAGCTCCAGCTCGAGGACGGCGATGGCGCGGTGGTGTCCGTCGGACACATAGATGTCGCGCCAACGGGGCTCGATGCACAGGAGGATCGGCTCTTCGAGGCCGTTCGCCTCGATCGACTCCTTGAGCATGTCGATCTTCTGCCGGTCCTTGCCCTGGGCGAACTGGCGGCGTGCCTCGGCCCACCGCCGGAAGTCGGTGGGCATGATCTGCCGGTCGTTGAGCGTCGATGTCCGCATGCGTCCGCGGTACTTCATGCCGGGCTCCCTACGGTGTAGGTGACTGACGATCACCGCCCCCGGCGGGGGCTGTGCTTGGTCAGGCGTAGCTCTGCTCCGCCTGGCGGGCTTCGCGTCCGGCCTCGTTCTCTGCTTTCCGGTGCTTCCGGACAACCTTGCCGATGATCTTGTGTGTGATCTGCTCGGCCTCGGATTCCATGTCCTCCTCGGCCCTGTACAGGCGTCGCGCCTTGCCGGGCGTCAGGATGTGGGTCCCCATCTCGTGCCGGGTCAGCGTGAGCCGCCGCTGGATGGCGGCCTTATCCGAGAGTTGATCGACTTCGATGAAGCCATAGACGAGGTTGGCTCCGAGCTCCCGCGGCTTTGTCCTGGCGAGGCGGCTGTTGAGCAGCATCCAGACTTCGCCGTTCGGGGCGACGACGGTGACGACGTAAATGTCGTGGGGCCGGGCGGTGATGCTGAGGTCCTTGTCCTCCCAGACCGCCTTGGGGACCCCCGCGGCGGGCCCTTGTGCGGATGCGGCCAGCCCCGGGATGAATCGAGGCTTCGCCACGATGACCGTGACGGCCCCCAACGGGCGCCGCCCGAAGTGGTCCTGGACCAGGCGTTGGGCCATGGGCACCGTGGCTTCGACATCCGCACGGACCCGGCGCGGGATGAACAGCCCGGCCTTGCCGATGCTGACCCGGTCGAGCTTCGTCTTGCGTCGGAACACTGTTCTTCTCCTTCGGCAGAGCGGTGCGGTGTAGGGCTGATTGGCCACCGCACCGTCCCGGCCGGGGAGGCCGGGGCGGAACGGGCAGTCCGTCAGACCGAGTGGACGCCGGTGAGGTCGTCGTTCCGGGCCTCGTCGTCGGCGGATGTGACCGGGGCGGTGGGAAGGCCTGCGGCGCGGGCGGCGAGCCGGTGGCGGATCTGCTCCATGCCGGTGATGACCACCGGCATCTCGCCGTCACCGGTCAGCAGCGCGAAGCGCGGCTCGGTGTTGCCGTACTTGTTCTTCTCGCTGCGGTAGTGGAGCCAGACGCCGGGGGCGAGGTAGAAGCTGGCCTCGCCGTCCTCGTAGCCGCGCCACCGGTCCACGTCCCGCAGGAAGCCATCGCCCTGGTCGATCCGCCACGCAGCGCTGGCGGCGCGGTTGGCGGCGTCATCCTCAGTCGCCGTAGCGACCTGTGCGAGGGCCTGGTCCAGGGTGTCCGCCGGCGCCGGGGCCGACGTACGGCCGGTGTTCGCGCTCGCGGTGCTGCGGCTCTTGTGCATCAGGCGGCGCATCGGGGCGAGGACGAGTTCGGCGAGCCCGTCGATGGCGACAGCACCGACGACGGCGACTGCCCCGGCGAACGCGATACGGGCCCCGTCGGACCAGTCGGTGGGGGCGAGCTCGTAGCCGATGTAGGCGCCACCGGCGCCGCCGATCAGCGCGGTCGCCATGCTGGCACCTTCAATCATCGAGCTGGCGACGGTGTTGGCCGTCTGGCGCAGGGTTGCGGTCATGATGATGGGGCTCCTTCTTCTGTCAGTGCGCTCTGGGAGGGGAGGGGGTGCTCCGGGGCGGCCGGGTTCGATGCCTGCGGCCGCCCCGGGCGTTCAGTTGGCCGCATGGGCGGCGGCGGTGGTGCGGACGGTGTCCGCGAGCAGCACGGTCAGCTCGTGGCCGTGGTCGACGGCGTCCTCCAGGCGCTCGATGAGCTCCGGGGGCAGGCCGCGGTTGCGGGCGCCGGCCAGGACACCTTCCAGGTAGAGGACATCGGCCAAGACGCGGCCGCGGACGTCCAGGACGCCGGGCTGAACGGCGAGTTCGTCATCGTTCTTGGCGGTCGCCAGCTGCGTGTGGTCGGCGGCCGCGGCGTACGCGGTCTCGGTCTGCTCGGTGAGCAGCGCGTCGACCTGGGTGGTGTCGCCGTAGGCGCGGCGCCATCCGAAGCGGGCGGCGGCAATTTCCATGAGGGAGCGGCGGGCGAGGGACACGGTGACCTCCGGGGGAGGGCCAGACGCCTGGTCTCGGCTGACCGGGCGGACACCGCCCGACCCCGGCCGCCGACGTGCGGCGGGCGGGACCGTACGGAGAGCGCCGGTCAGATCTCGGGGTAGGACCGGGCGTAGAACCGGGTGACCTCGGTGTACTCGCTGGTCTTGGCGACCACGATGTCCGGCTGGGTATCGGCCAGTTGCCGCAGCGCGGTCTCGATCCAGATGTTGGTGCGCTGGAGGGTGGGCCGTACCGGGTCCAGGAAGGAGATCCACAGCTCGGTGTCCTCGCTCTGATGTCGCCGCTGGCCCACCACCCACTGGCGCAGCTGGTCGCGGACCGCGTCGTCGTCCGGGCGGGACGGAATGTCGCGGGGCAGGGCCCGGCAGGTGGTGGCGTGGCCGTTGGCGATGTCGGCGGCGCCCTTGAGGTCGAGCCAGCCGCAGCTGCGGGCGGCGCTGTTGGCCTTGGTGAAGTGGCAGCCAAGACAGGCGACGACGTGTCGGTAGTTCTCTGCCGCGGTGTAGACGAGGACGACCGCGTGGGCCTGGTTGTAGTACCGCTGGACGACGGTGGCGCCCTCAGGCTTCCAGGTCTCGCCGATCTCCGGCCACGGCGCGGGGGCCGGCGCTTCGACAGGCTCGGGACGGCGGGCGAACAGGGTGAGTGCCATCGGTTTACTGCTCCTTCTGCTCGGGCTGGGCGTTCATGCGGGCGACGGTGCGGCGGGTGGCGATGACGACGACTGGGCTGGAGAGCGGCCGTGATGCTGGAGAGGGAGAGCAGGAGTGCGTCCGTCTACTGAAGGCTGCTCACGCCAGTGCGCCGATCGCCGCGAAGGTCAGCAGGGCGAGCGCGGCGAGGATGATGTCGACCGCGCGGGTCAGGCACTCGAACTTGGCGACGGCGATGAGGGACTGCGACCTGATCCGTGTGATGCGGGTGTCCTCGCGCATCGCAGTGAGCAGGGCTTCCTCACTCAGCTGCGCCCAGTGAGGGAAGCCCTCGCGGACAGTGCGACCCTTGCCTCCGAGGTTGGGGCGCACGACCAGGAGCAGCAGTACGGCGGCGGCCGCAAGCGCGAGGACCGCGGCGCCGCCGGCGAGTTGAGCGGGCAACGGCAGCTTCTTGTCGGCGAGACTGGCGAGTCCGGCGAGGACCGCGCCGTCGAACGCCAGGAGCAGCGACGCCTTGCTGTCGGTGCGGCTGATCTGCGCATCGACGTCGTGGCAGGCCGCGTCCAGGTTCTTTCCCGGGTCGAACGCGGGTCGGGGCGCGGCGTCGGGGCTGGTGCCGAAGGTCATGTCGATTCCCTTCCGGCCGGGCTGTCCGGCTCCCCTTCACCACCCGGCCCGCGGTGCGGGGCGAGTGGATCAGGCAGCCGTCAGGACCGGTGGAAGACGTTGACCACGGGGCGCAGGGAGAATCCGCGCATCGCGAGCGTGGACAGGATCGTCCAGGCGATGACGCCGAGGCCGGCGGCGACGGTGCGCCCGGCGGCGGGGGAGGCGTCCCAAACCATGAACACGGTGGTGGCGCCGTAGGCCAACCACGTGCTGCGGGGGCCGAAGCCGCTGGAGAGCCAGGCGGCGATGAGTGTGCCGACGCCGATGGCCTGCCAGATGGCGAACACCATGGTCGCCGTGATCGGCAGGCCGACCGTGTGCGCACCCAGGTAAGCGTGCACGGGATCGGTGATCGTCGCAGCCCACTGGGTGAACCAGGACCAGTCCTGGTGATGGGACCAGTCGATCACCCTGGGGATGCCCGATTTGAGGGTGAGGGCCAGGGCGATGACGCCGACAATGGCGATGGCGGCGATGGCACCGGCCGGAATGTCGTCGACGGCTTTGATCGGCTGCGGTCGGGGCGGGGCGGGCCGTCGGGGCGGCGGGATGCGCCGGCTGTCGTCGATGGTGTCCAGCGGCGGTACCTCGGGGTCATGGGGCTCGGTGGGCTCACTCACCGGTCTTCTCCTTCGCGGTGCGACGGCGATATGGACGGGGCGGTGCTGCGGGGGGGCTGAGGCAGGATGCCGATCACGGCGGGCGGCTTCTTCGCCATCAGGGATGGGCTCTCCAGGCACAGGGGACAGATCGTGTGCGCAGGGCCGGGCTGCCCGGCTCCCCTTCACCGCCCGGCCCGCAGGGTGCGGGACGGGTGGATCAGGCAACCGCCAGAGGAGGCGTCAGGCCGCACAGGCCAACTGGCCTGCGCGCGGGCAGGTGTAGCTGCCGGGGTCGGCCGGGGTGCCGTCGTAGCACTCCAGGCAGGATCCGAGGGTCTTGAGCGGTACTGGCGCAGAGCACTTGTTCCGTTGCTGCCGTATTCCTGTGGCCACGTCCAGGCGATGGGTCGCTGACCTGCTATGTGTGAGGGAGCGAATTGGGGCCCTGAGACCTTGGGGCATAGGTTGACGGCATGGTGGAGGGGGCGAACTCCGCGGCGCAGACCATGCCGCAGGAGCAGCAGAGAAGGGGGCGGCATGCCGCCCGGAGGAAGAAGGACAAGGGCGGGCTGGCTCGTTCGTCCTTGTTGATGGCTGTTGGCACGGTGGTGTCACGGGCGACGGGACTGATCCGCCAAGTGCTGCAGGCCGCAGCGCTAGGAACGGGCTTGCTGGCCAGTACCTACAACACGGCGAATACCGTGCCGACGAGCCTGTACACGCTGCTGATCGGTGGCGCGCTCAACGCTGTGCTGGTGCCGCAGCTGGTCCGGGCCAGGGCAACGCAGCCCGATGGCGGACGCGCTTACGAGCAGCGTCTGGTCACGCTCGTGGTCTGTGTACTGGGTGTGGGGACGGCGCTGGCGGTGTGGGCGGCGCCGCAGATCGTGGGCTTGTACATGCGGGACACCCCGGACAGTCACGAGGCGTTCGAGCTCACGGTGACGTTCGCGCGGTTCCTGTTGCCGCAGATCTTCTTCTATGGGCTCTTCAGCATCTACGGGCAGGTGTTGAACGCTCGCGAGAAGTTCGGGGCGATGATGTGGACCCCGGTGCTGAACAATGTGGTGCTGGTCGGCATGTTCGCCGCCTATCTGGGGCTGATGACGGTTCCCGACCGGGTGGAGGACATCACCGCCGACCAGGTGCAGTTGCTGGGGATCGGGACGACGGCAGGTATCGCCGTGCAGGCCCTGGCACTGATCCCGTTCGCGCGGGCGGCCGGGTTCCGGTTCCGCCCGCGGTTCGACTGGCGGGGCTCCGGCTTGGGCAAGAGTGTCCACGCGGCGAAGTGGACGCTGCTGTTCGTCTTGGCCAACCAGGTCGCCCTGACGGTGGTCACGAACTACGCCAACGCCGCCGACCAGGAACTGCCGCAGGCCGGCGCGGGTTACTCGGCGTACACCTACGCGCAGACCATCTGGATGCTGCCGCAGTCGATCGTGACGGTGTCCCTGGTGACGGCGTTGCTGCCACGGATGAGCCGGGCCGTCGCTGAGGGGCGCATCCCGGATCTGCGCGCGGACCTGTCCCGGGTGCTGCGGATCAGTGGCGTGGTCATTGTGCCCGCCGCGTTCCTCTTCCTCGCTCTGGGGCCGCAGATCGCCTCGCTGCTGTTCGCCCACGGGGCGGCAGACGCCGAGTCGGTTCGACCGCTGGGGTACATGCTGCAGGCGTTCGGACTCGGGCTCATCCCGTTCTCCGCCCAGTACCTGCTGCTGCGCGGCTTCTACGCGTTCGAGGACACGCGCACTCCGTTCTTCATGGCGGCTTGGATCGCGGGCGTGAACATCGCCCTGGCCACCGCGTGTCATGTGCTCCTGCCCGCCCGCTGGGCGGTCGTCGGGATGGCCGGCGCCTACACCCTCTCCTACGTGGCCGGTCTCGCGCTCACCGCGCGTTTGCTGCGCAGGAGGCTTGGGGGCCGCATCGACGACGGCGGCCTGCGCCGCACCTACGTGAAACTGTTCTGCGCTGCGGGCCCGGCGGCTGGGCTGGGCTGGGCTGCAGCGCGTGCGTGTGCGGGCCTGGGAAGTGGAACGTGGCCTACGGCCGTCGCGCTGGCTACCGGGGCGCTGGCGACAGCCGTGGGGTACCTCCTTCTCGCCCGGCTGATGAAGGTCAACGAGTTGCGTCGCCTGCCCGGGATGCGCTGAGTCCAGGCAGACGGTGCGAGGAGGCGCGCTTCATGGACGGTCCGGCGCGCGTCCGGCCGGGTATCGGCCACTTGCCAGCGCGGTCTCGATCCAGATATTGGTGCGCTGGCGGGTGGGGGCCGTATCAGGTCCAGGGAGAAGATCCAGAGCTCGGCGTCCTCAAGGGAGCGGCGGGCGAGGGACACGGTGACCTCCAAGGGAGGGCCGGGCGTCCGGTCTCTGCTGACCGGGCGGGGAAGGGGCCCCACAGGGGGCAGATGCCGCTGGGGTGGTTACGAACGGGTGGGCTCCCAGGCTGCGTATGAGGGAGACAACCCCCCATGCCGTTCACGTAGGTTGCACAGAACGGACCGCGCGATGTCGGCGATCTCTTACTTGTCACCCGCTACAAGGGTTCGTCTCAAATTGTTCGTCTCAATAGTGGTGTCACTGTTCATCTGACGTGTTCATCGCTTACCGCCCTACTGACCGGCATGTCGCTGAAGCACCGGGCGGAGTTCCAAGCTCGCTCTCAACGCATCCCGTGCGCTTGAGTGAGGGCATGACAGTGAACAGTCCGCAGCATCCTGCGCCCTTGGACCAGCAGGAGACGATCAAGCTCTTCCTCGCTCGTTCGAAGCGGAAGAACGAGACGGTGCCGATCCGCCACTCTTTCGTCCAGCGTGGGTCTCGGGGAGCTACGAAACCTGGCCCCTTGTCGCAACTGGTACGGCGTAACCAGTCACGAGCTTTGGACCTCTATCTGCTCTTGAGTGCTGTGACCGGAGCAGGGGACTACTCCGCGACCGACTGGGCTGGGAATTGGGCACGTTCACTCGGCCTCTATGACGAGAAGTCCGGAGCGACAGCGGTGTCCCGGGCTTGGAAGACCCTCAAGGACCTGAACCTGGTGGCATCCGCCCGGGGCGAGGAAGGTAAGGCAAAGATCACCAAGCTGCTGGAGGACGGCAGCGGTGCCCCCTACCGGCCCCCCGCCACCGGGGACTTCTACTTTCAGCTGCCCTTTTGGTACTGGCGCGACCAACTCAACGAGAAGCTCACGCCCCCGGGCAAGGCCATGCTTCTGATCGCTCTGGACCTACGGAACGACGAGTTCGCTCTCGTTCAGGACAGAATCGGCGAATGGTACGGGTTAGCCCCTGAGTCAGTGCGGAAGGGCGTGGACGAACTGATCCACAACCAAGTCCTCCTCCGACCACGGTACGAGTGGTTTTCCACCCTCCGCTCAAGGACCGGCAAGGCAGCCCGCCCGCTCTACCAGTTCGCGCTTGAGTACACGCCCCCCGGCCTCAAGAACCACGCCTCAGCACTCTCGGCGGAGTAACCGCTCCCCGAGTTCACCACCGCGCTGCCCTCCACGGCTGCAACCAACGAGAGGGCAGCGCGGCACATACCCCCGGAATCCCGGGAGTAAGGAGGTTGCCGTAATGGCTACCTGCGAGACTGATGGTAACCAGCAGGGGGAAAATCAACGTCCCTTGCATCCGCTCTCTCTGCGGCGCAGGACCGTACGTGCCGTACTGATCATCCTCATCGTTTTCGCCTGCCAGGTCTCGGACAACGCGGCTGTGATGGGAAGCGTCGGCCTTTGGCTGAGTGTCCTTCTGTCGCTGCTCCCGCTTGACCAACGCATCTGTGCCAGGAAGCAGCACCGCCTCACGCTCCGGCGTGAGGCGGTGCTCATGCCCCGGGCCTGATCCACCGGGAGGGGCTGCCCCCGACTTTCGTATGGGACAGCCCCTCGCACGCCCAGGAGCGCGGCCGTCTGCTGAGCTCCTCACGCCAGTGCGCCGATCGCGGCGAGGACCAGCAGAGCGAGCGCGGCGAGGATGGTGTCGACCGCGCGGGCCAGGTGCTCGAACTTGGCGACGGCGATGAGGGACAGCGACCTGACTCGGGCGATGCGGGTGTCCTCACCGATCGCGGCGAGCAGGGCTTCATCGCTCAGCTGCGCCCAGTGGGGAAAACCCTCGCGGACGGTACGGCCCTTGCCTCCGAGGTTGGGGCGCACGACCAAGAGCAGCAGCACGGCGGCGGCCGCGAGCACGAGGGCGGCGCCGCCGCCGGCGAGTTGGGCGGGCAGCGGCAGCTTCTTGTCGGCCAGGCTGGCGAGCCCAGCCAGGACCGCACCGTCGAATGCCAGGAGCAGCGATGCCTTGCTGTCGGTGCGGCTGATCTTCGCTTCGACGTCGTGACAGGCAGCGTCCAGATTCTTATCGAACGCGGGCCGGGGCACGACGTCGGGACTGGGGGCGAGGGCCATGTCGGTTCCCTTCCGGCCGGGCTGTCCGGCTCCCCTTCACCGCCCGGCCCGCGGAGTGCGGGACGGTGGATCAGGCAGCCGTCAGAGGAGGCGTCAGGCCGCGGCGGCCAGTTGGCCTGCGCGCGGGCATGTGTAGCTGCCAGGGTCGGCCGGGGTGCCGTCGTAGCACTCCAGGCAGGATCCGAGGGTCTTGAGCGGGATACAGCGGTGATACCGCCTGAAGCACGATGGGCAGGTCTGTCGTTTGGCCATCGCCCGGTCGAGCGCGACCTCCTTGGCGAAGGTCATCGGCCGTATCGGCCGCGCCTTGTCGATCTCGTACAGCCATGCCTTGCGCTTGCCGCCCCGGCACTCGATCGCGGCGACCGGTTCCTGGCCGCCGGGCCGTAAGCGCCGCTCCCGCAACTGCCGCCGGGTGGCCAGGCCCTGAGGAGCCTGCCGCCAGCGGTAGACGGGGAAGTCGTCACTGTCGTAGAGGTCGATGTCCCGGACGGCCGGCGGGGACGTCGTTTCAGCGGCGGCGGCCACGGTTGTGCCCGCGGCCGGTGTGGATCTGCACCCTGGAGCGGCCCCGGGCTTGGACGTTGATATTGCCGCCGCCGGAGGAGCCGCTGAACAGCATGATGAGGACGACGCCGCCCAGCAGGACGGCCGCGAGGATCGCCAAGGCCTTGAGGAATGCGGCCAAGGCGAGAATGAACTGCCCGATGAAGTAGAGGGCAACCGCGGCTCCGGCGACGATGACCGTGCCCAAGGCGACCTTGACGAGCAGCGGCGACACCAGCGGGTCGGGGGCCGGGGCGGGCGGCGGCGTGTAGTAGGCGACGTGCTGGCCGTTGGGGCCGGGCACCATGACAACGCCGTCGATACCGGCGGTCGGCGGGTAGACGACCGTGTTCTGGGGGAGCGGGACCACCTGCTGGCCGTACACGGGGGCGGGCGGCTGCCCGTACTGAGGCGGCAGCGGCGTCGGGTAGTAGGTGGGCTGGGGCTGCTCGCCGTAAGACGGCATGATGGGTCCTCTCCTCGATGGGGAGCTCGGGCGGTGTCATTTGGCGTGAGTTCGCCCGGGGAGGCTTCGGCCTCTTCACCGGCTCTCGGGGGTGCTTCTCTCATCCCCGAGAGCCAGTGGAGCCGTCGAAGCACGACGGTCGGTGGTCAGTCGGTGAGCTGGCTCCATCGCGTGGGCAGTAGCGCCTCGTGTCGCAGCAGGATGGTGGGCGGATGTTCGGGGCCTGCCAGGGGAAGCAACGGGACCGGCTCCGGGCCCCGGTGGGTGAAGTCGAAGTCGATGTCCATGGTGTTCTCCTCTTCGTCGGTCATGAGGGTTCGGTCTCTGCAGTCGTCCGGTCCAGCTGGGCGCGTACGGCGCGGATGCGGTCGCCGCCCCAGGTCTCGCCCATGTTGTAGCGGCGGCCGATGTCTGCGGCGTTGAGGGATTCGCCCCGCTGTATTGCTTGTTCGATCGCCAACTCCGCGTCCGCGCGAGCTTCTCTTCGTCGGGCCCGGGGAATCCGCTCCCGGCGCTGGGCTGTGTGGCGAGGTCGAACGGTGGTGACGGACTGCTTCCTGGCGATGAACCCGACCATGTCCACGGACAGTTCGAACCATTCGCTGCCGCCGATGCGGTCGCGGGCGAACTTCTGGTGCAAGGCGCGTTCCAGGCTGGGGCCGCCATGCAGAAGCAGCACGACCGCCTCTTCGCGCAACGACAATGCACGTACGCGGGCCGCAAGCCCTCGCGTGTGCCCGATCTTGACGCGCCCTCCGTTGAGGAGGAAGTACACCAGCGCGGGGTGCCGCGCGCCGGTGGGCAGAACTGCGGCGGTGGCGCTGTCGATGATGTGCGCGAGCTCTTCGGGCAGCGGCCGGGCGGTGTTGTAGTGGTCGGCTCGAATTTCGACCAGCGCGCCCGCCAGAAGATCGGGTACGACGGCGAGCGCGACGGCGATTTTGTGTTCCTCACACAGCTGCAGTGGTTTGGCCAGGGTCACAGGGCGGGGGCAGACACCGCTCTCCGTGGCCACCGAGCACTGTTCGGCCGTCACGCGCTCGCGTCCAGGTCGAGCAGACCGTTAGTGATCTCCTCGTTCAGGACGTCGGCGATCTCCTGGAGAGTCTCCGTCTTGCCGGTGAGGCCAGCGGCCTTGAGCGAGCGGCGCGAGACCTTGCCGGACCCGGCGCGGATGATGCCGCGCGCGAGGTCCCGGGCTTCGGCGAGCTTGATGTCGTCGATATCCGGGCGCGCAGCCGGCGCCTGGTGTTCACGGGCGCGGGGGCTGGTCCCTTGAGTCCGGCTCGCCTGCGGGTAGCGGTCCTCCGCGAGGGGGCCCGAGGTGCCCGTGCGCTGAGGTCCGGGGCCGGGCGCGGGGGCCGCCGTCTGTCCGGTGGTCCCCTGCTTGTCGTTGTGGTCCCCCTCGGTGGCCCCCGTGGGTGCGGGGTGGTTGTCCTCGGCGGTGATGTCAGCGGGGGCCTTCACGGTGCTGGTTCCCGGTGTGTGGGCGCGCGCGGCGGCGGTCTTGGTCGGGCGGGGGCCGGTCTCCTCGCTGGTGGCCGAGCCGGGCAGTGCTGCGGTCCGCGCGGGAGCGGGGGCCATGCCCTCTGGGGCGGGGGCCAGGTCGGGGGTCCTCTCGGCCGAAGTGGGGGCCGCAGCGCCCTGTTGGTCCCCGCTGGCGGCGGAGGTGGTCCCCGTGAGCTCCAGGGCGAGGTCCAGCATCCCGCCGCGCAGGGGCCACAGCTTCTCTGCGGGGGCCTTACGACGCCAGCTGCGCCCGTACTCGGAGCGGAGGTCCCCGACGGTCTTACGGCGGTGCTTCTCGAGGACCAGGCCGGTCCGGTAGGAGCGGACCTCCCAGAGGACCATCCGGCGCCAGATGCCGAACGTGCCGGCGGGGGAGAGGAACCAGCGGCTGAGCCGGATGCCGTCCATGCGGCGCTGGCTGGTCATGCCGGTGCGGCGCCGGACGGCGTGCCGGACGCCCTCCATGAAGGCGATGAACAGCAGCGGCATCGCGGCGTGCATGCCCTGCCCGGTCACGCGCTCATGCCAGGGCAAATCGGCATCAACTGCCGCCATGTTGAACCAGATTGTTGCTGCCGTGAACGCCCAGGCGAGCCATCGCAAAGGAGCGAGAGGCATATCGAGCTGCTCGAGCACCAGGTCGACCACCAGGAGGGCGAGAATGCCCAGGTCAACGCCGATTGGGACGATCCAGGAATGGGTTCCGAAGCCGTAGTCCTTGGCGACGGCGTCGACAGCGGCGAAGGAGCCGTATCCGCCGAGCCCGGCCAGGCCGGCGAAGAAGACTCCGGCGATACCGATGGCCCATTTCTGGGCCCGGCTGAAGGGTGGCGGCGCCTCAAGATGGCCTGCCATATCGGTTACCTTCCGTAGTGTTCGGGGGAGTGTCCGGCGCACACCACACAGCGCGCAAACCGGGATCAATCGTTTGTGTGCGGGGGTGCACACCGGAAAATCCCTAAGGGGAGGAGGGGGGCGAACAGTGCGGTGTGCGCTGCTCGCCCCCTCACGGGTTTGGTGACTGTCAGTTGCCGTCTTCGAGCGGGGAGCGGATGAGGTCGTACGATCCGTAGCCGTCCTCGGAGTCGTCCTTGGCGATGACGCCCTCGTCCAGGAGCTGCGTCTTGAGGCGGTTCCACCAGTCGCGCGCGCCCTTCAGGTCGACCCGCATCCACAGGTCGTTGAGCTCCTTGGGCTCGAAGCTTCCTTTGCCTTCGCGCACCCATGAATCGAGACGCGCAAAGATGGCGGACCGGGTTTCCTCGGGGGAGAGCTTGGCGTCGTCGGACACCGGGTCCGGCAGCTCGAAGACCGGGCTGTCGTCGGCCGGGGCCTCGATCTCCGCCTCCACGCTGAGGTGCTTGTAGGCGCCGGGCTCGGGGTCGGCGGCCAGGATCTGGCGCAGTTCCTCGTCCAAGTCCTCGGTCTCCTTTGCGAGCAGTTCCGGGTCGACCTCGATGTCCATGTCGTCGTCCTCCTCGTGCTCGCTGTCGTCACCGCCGTCGTCGTACGCGGAGTCCGGGTCCGCCGCCGGGGCGGCGGGCACGGCCAGCGGCTGGGGGAACGATCCAGCGCCCTCGGTGTCGCCCTCCAGGAGCGGGGTGGTGTAGACGGTGCGGTTGGTCCACAGCGCGCCGAACGCGGTCGCGGTCGTCTCGTCCATGGGGGTGCGCACGTTCATGCCCGCGGTGACGGCGGCCGCCAGGGTGGGGCGGTCGGCGTTGTAGGTGCGGGCGGTCACCGCCCAGCGGTCTTCGGCGATGCCCATCCCCGCCGCGTACAGGTAGCCCGGCTTCCTGTTGGCCCAGCCTGGGAAAGCGCCGGCGTCGATCGCCTCGGGCGGCAGAACGTACTGTGCTTCCGACCCGTCGGACAGGCCGTAGGCCATGCCGGCGGGGTGGTTGGAGCGCGCGGTGGTGTCCATCTGGTCGTGGGTGGCGCGCTGGATGGAGGAGAGGAACCATCCGCCGGTGGAGCGCAGGGTGCGCAGTGTTTTGCCGTAGGCGTCGCCGTCGGCGAAGTCGGCGGCCTCCTCGCCGATGATCAGGAGGAAGTTCAGGCCGCAGCCCGGCTTCCACTTCGACAGGCCCTTGGCGGCGAGGTATTCGCCGCGGGCCTTGATGACCGGGCCCATCTGCTTGAAGAAGCGGCGGGCGTCTTTCTCGTTGGTGATGACCATGTCGGCGGCGTGCCGCACGTGCCCGTAGTCCTGCATGAACTTCGAGCAGTTGATGACGATGACGGAGACCTCGGTGCGGGTGGCGGCCTCGGTGACGATGATGCTGTTGCCGACCGTCTTGCCCGCGCCGTTGACGCCCTGGGCGACGCAGTGTTCGACGTTCTGGCCGCCCTCGACTTCTTGGGGGTCGTTGAGGATGCCGGGCAGGTTGAGCTTGAGCGTCTCGCCGTCCTCGTAGCGTCCGAGGCTGATCGGCAGGTCGCCGAACCCGGCGCCGAACGCGGACGGGCCGGGCCAGGCGACGCCCTCTTTGAGGAGGTCGGCGACCTGGACCCGGACGGTGATGTCGGAGTCGTCGTCATCGTCGACGGTGTGCGTGATGCGGCCCCGGCCGAGCTTGAGCGCGGATGTCATGGCGGGGATGCGGCGGGCGAACTCTTCCGCCGTCGCCCCGTCCTTGGCCTCCACCTTCGCGACGACCGTGCCCTTGCCGTTGGACTGAGCCTCCTTCAGCTCGTGCTTGGCCAGCCCGATCTCGGATTCGAGCTTGGCCCACTTGCCCTCGCTCTTCTCGCCCGAGCCCTTCTTGTACAGCGCCGACCACAGGTGGTTGGCGATGCACAGGCCGGACCCGGCGAGCAGCCAGGTGCTCAGCGTGGCGCCCTCCACACCCACCACGGTGCCCAGGGTGATCCCGGCGGTAGTGGCGATGGAGTTGACCTGGTGGAAGTAGCGGACGTCCTTCTCACGCTTGGCCTTGACGTCCATGTGGTTGATGAACTTCGACAGGGCCGCGCCGGTCCCGGCCAGGCCGAGCGCGGCGAGCGCCAGGGAGGCCGGGGTGGTGGCGAGCAGCATGTGGGCGCTCTGCGCGACGATGCAGCCGCCGACGTTGATGCCCCACGGCCCGCCGTAGGTGACCCACGCCTTCTTCGAGGCTTCCTGCTCTTCGGGGGGCCGGGTGTCGATCTTTTTCGACCGGGAGGAGATACGGCGGGCCATCACGCGGCCTTCCCTGATTCACCGGGCCTGCCAGCGGCACCGCGGGGCTTGTCACCGATGGAGAACCCGGGCTTCTTCTTGCCCTTGCCCTCGCGCGCCTTCTTCTCCGCCTCGACCTCGGGCTGGATGAAGTGCTTCACGAACGACGCGTACATCTTCACGCCACTCAGGCCCAGGACCTTCGCAGCCGAGGCGCCGCCCTTGAGGTGGGCGCCGACCAGCTTGGCGCGGATCTTGGACTGGACGCCGAACGTGTACCACTTGCCCTTGTACTGGGCGAGGATCGCGCTGATCACGTCGGCGTCCATGGCAACCCGCATGTGCAGCTCCAGACCGAGCGCGCGCAGGATCCGGGCGTACTGGTACAGGTCACGGTCAGTCTTGAACTCCATCTTCTCCAGCTGCTTGACCAGCTGAGAGAGGTTCGAGCCCAGCTTCTCGCCGCTGTCGCTCTCGCTCATGACGGGGTGATTCCTTTCAGTGAGGGGGTGGTGCGGGGGCGGGGGCTGTCACCTCCCCGCGGCCCCGCACTTGCCGGTGCGGAGCCACGGGCAAGCGGCACACGGTCACTTGCTGCTTGCAGTGCTGTTGTTGGCGTTGGAGATCGCGGCGCCGATGCCGGTGCCGATGCCGTCGATCGCGTTCGCGAGCGGCGACGTCGCCAGGGCGTAGCCGCACACGAGCGCGGCGATCAGGACGCCCGCCTGAATCTGGGAGCGCCAGAACAGCCAGGTGCCGAAACCGGCGAGCAGGAAGAGAGGCAGAGAGATCACGAGGTCCTCCAAGGACGGGGAGTCGGGGAAGTGCTCTCCAGCCGCGAGGGCCGAACAGAGCGGGGATGCGGGCTCCTTCGCTCTCCACCGCCACCGCGCCGCGCGGGGCGGGCCGGTGGCGACTGGGCAACGCAGGATGCGGGTCGGGTCAGCGGGCCAGGAGCACCGCGGTGATGACGATGAACGGGCTGGACATGCCGAGCAGGTAGATGAACCTCATGTCGCCTCCTTACGGAGGGAGTTGGGTCAGGCAGCGGCGCGGTCCTGGTGGCGGGCGGCGCCGCGCTTCATCGGCTGTCGCGGTTGGTAGAGCGGGCGTCCACCGCGCTCTCCACCGCCCACCGACCGACCCGAAGTCCGGGCGGCGGGCGACTGGGCAGCGCGGGGCTGCGAAGTGCTTGGGGTGTTGCGGTGCGCGGCCTTCTGCCTTCCGCGCTGGCCACCTTTCGTCCGGGAGGTGGCGTGCCCGCGACCACTGGCTCACCCGCCGGGTCGTGCGATGTGCCGCTTACCGGCTGGGGGTTGTCGTCGCGCTACCGCCGCAAGGTTCTGCGGGGGAGGGTGATCGCTCGGCCCACGCGGCAGCCGAAACAGACATGGTCTGCCTTGCTGCCGCTCCGTGGCACGAAGAAGAGTCGCTCTCGCTTCCCCGCCTCGCGCCGCCGTTCACGGTGACCGGATTCGTGGCTCCGGTCGGCCCTTCTGACGCATCCGACAGCCCCGCAAGGACTGGAGTCCGGTCACCCTTGCCGCAACACCCGGCCAGTTGCCTGGTCAGGGGCGGTAGTCGTCACCCGGCGTAGCGTCTTCGGTTCTCAAGGGACAAGCACTCCCCGGTCCGGCTGCGTGGTGCTGGTGCGGCTTTTCCGGGAGCTAGGCGGTCGGTGGATCTGGCCGCTTCGACCGCCGCCACCGAGGTGGCGACGATGGGAACCGTCAGAGCCGGGAGGCTGTGGTCAGGCCGCGAGCGGCAGAGGCGCCGCGGTGGCCGCCGGCGTGATGCGCAGCTGCGGGGCGTAGGGGAGGAGCACGTCGACCAGGCGCTCGCGCACCAGCTCGGTAGCCCTCGGGTCGGTGGCGGCGATGTCGCGGGCGGCGAGCATCCGGTTCTCGCGGGCCTCGATCACGGCGACGGCCGCGGTGATGTCCAGGCCATCCAGCTGCTCGTGAGGGAGGAGGCCGGCCTCGTACATCTCCAGCGGCGTGCCGAACGCGACGTCCAAGTCGAGGTCGGCGAAAGGGGGGAGCGGCACCTCGACCGCCTCCAGGAGCGCGAGCGTCTCAGCGTCGAAGGACTCGGTGGCGAGGCTGGCGGCGGGGCGGCGGGTGACGTTCATGGGGTGGTGCTCCTCTCGGTAGCAGCGAGTTCGGGAGGCATCCCGAGCGCGGTAGGGCATGGCGAAGCAGCACCTCTTCGGCGCTTCTGCACTTACCTCGTTAGCGAGGTTCGGCACTGCCTTCAGTAGAGCGAAGCTCGTTAACGATGTCAAGAAGTACGTTAACGAGGTACGCTCTGGCGAACTTCCAAACGGATCAAGGCGCCCACGTCAGCCCCTCGGTAACTGGCAGCCGTAGGATCGTTAACGAGGTAAGGAGATGTATGGCGAGTGAGACGGGCGCGCGGCGACCCAAGTACCAGCGGATTGCGGACGACCTGAAGGCGGCAATCGAGTCCGGCGAGTACGGCCCCGGTGATCGCCTCCCAGGGGAGAACGCGCTCGCAACTCAGTACGACGTTGCTGGACTCACGGCCCGCCAGGCCCTGAAGATCCTCCGCATCGAGGGACTGGTGGAGACGAAGAAGGGTGCCGGGGCTCGGGTGATCGAGTTCCGCCCGATCCGGCGTCACGGCATCCAACGGCTCGCTCGCGCACAGTGGGGTGCAGGCAAATCCATCTGGTCCGCGGACGAGGAACGACCGGCGACGATTGGTGTCCGTGTCGACACCTTGCCTGCCCCGGCGCACATCGCCGGCATGCTCGAAGTGAACGAAACTGACCTGGTATGTGTACGGTCCCGCCGTTTCGCGCTTGAGGATCGGCAGGTAATGCTCGCCACCTCCTACCTGCCGCTCGACTTGGTCGAGGGAACCGCGATCATGCGCGTCGACACTGGTGATGGCGGTACGTACGCCCGCCTTGCTGAACTGGGCCACGGACCTGCTCACTTCCGCGAGGAGATCCGCTCCCGACTCCCCACAGCCCAAGAGGCCGAAGGGCTTGGGATGCCACTGGGACGGCCCGTTATCAAGCTTTGCCGCACCGCCTTCGACGCAGACCTTCGTGCAGTCGAGGTCAACGAGATGACCATGGACAGCGCCGCGTACGTCTTGGAGTACGCATTCGATGCCTAAGATCTTCAACTCGCCCACAGCAGGCTCCCTCTGACGGTTCGTCTTGTGGGGTCAATCACACCGGCGTCAGCGGAAACGGAACATCACAGAGGCTTGTCGAAGCCCGTACGCACTTCCATTCACGGGTTTTCAACATCCACGTACACATGGGATTTGGGGCCCGCGTCCTAGGCTCGCGGGCATGGCGATCACGGAGGGGCACAGGGTGGGGAAGCATCGGGCGGGGTGGCGACCGGACCGGCTGCGCGAGCAGCGGGAGGCTCACGGCCTGACCTTGGAGAAGGCCGGCGAGCGCCTACGTGAGATGGCCGAGCAGGCCAAGCTCAAGGGCATCCCGGCCGCCAACCCTCAGACCCTGTGGCAGCACGAGCAGGGCGAGGTCTACCCGGGCCCGCACTACCGCCGCGCCTACTGCCTCCTGTACCGGGCGACCGAGCCGGACTTGGGATTCCGCACGGCGTTGCCGGGTGAGGAGAGCAGCTTCAAGCTCACCCCGGTGGATGACCGCCTCAACGGCTCGCAGGTCCTGGCCGTGGAACGCGCGGTCCACCGGATCGCTCCGGGTAGTGGGGACGCCGACCATTTCTCCCTGCAGCAGCGCATCATCGATGCCTGGAAGCGTCGGCACACCGGCGGCGACCCCCATCGGCCCGTCCTGATCCTGGTCGGCGGCTTCGCCGGCAGCGGGAAGACCGAGTTGGCGCGCTTCTTCGTCCAGCTCACCGGCTGGCCGCTGCTCGACAAGGACCCGCTGACCCGGCCGCTCGTGGAGAAGCTGCTGGTGGCATTGGGCGGGGATGCAAACGACAGGCACACCGATCTCTACCGAGAGAAGGTCCGCCCGGTGGAGTACGACTGCCTCATGCAGTCGGCCATGGCCAACATCCGGTGCGGGATCAGCACCGTCCTGTCCGCGCCCTTCGTCGCAGAGATGACGGATGAGGCCTGGATGCAGCGCCTGTCCAACCGCGCCGCGTCCATGGGTGTCGACGTCTTCCCGGTCTGGGTGCGCTGCGATGAGGAGTCGATGCACGAGTACATAACCTTCCGGAGCGCGGCTCGGGACGCCTGGAAGCTCCAGCGGTGGGAGGAGTACGTAGCCACGATCGACCTCGAGCTGCGCCCGGCGATGCCGCACCTAGTCGTCGACAACCGGATGGGCGCTGCGGTGTCCCTGGCCGATCAGGCCCGGCATGCGATGGGGGCGGTGTACGCGTGAGCCGGAAGCAGGGTGTTGTCCTGTATGGCCCGCCCGCGTCGGGCAAGGACACCGTCACCGCGGCGCTCGCCGGTCTGGACCCCCGGTACGCGCAGTTCGCGCGGCTCAAGGTCGGGACAGGTAAGAGCGCGGGCTACCGGATGGGCACAGCGGAGCAGCTGCACGACCTCGAGGCCGCGGGCTCTGTCGTCTACGCGAACTGCCGGTACGGCAATACCTACGTTATCGACCGGCCGGGCCTGGACGACGCGTTCGAGGCCGGTGTGCCTGTGGTGCACCTGGGGCAGGTCGACGGCATTCGGGTGCTGGTCGACGGCTACCCGGCCGACTGGTCGGTCGTGCTGTTGTGGTGCTCGCGTGAGGTGACAGCTCAGCGGTCCGCGGGGCGGGGGGACCCCGACACCATGGCGCGCCTGACGGCGTGGGATGCGACCCGCGAGGATCTGGACTCGCACCCGGACGTCACCTGGGACCTGACCGTGGACACCACAACGGCAGCACCGCAGGATGTGGCACGGCTCATCGACCAGCTGCTGATGCGGCAGGCCGGAGCAGGGACGGCATGAGCGCTGGCTACGACTGGGCGAGCCGGTTGAGGGCGTCGGTGAGCGTGAGCTCGCAGTCGTCTTTGACGTCGTTCCACCGTGCCAGCGTGGATGCGGCCGCGCGCAGCATCTCCGGTGGGAGGCCGGCGGCCGCGAGTGCGTCGGCGGCTTCCTCCAGCTCCGGGCCCCAGCGCCAGGCGCGCGAAGCCGTCTTGGCGACGTACTCCGGTTCGGCGAGATATGAGTCGGAGCGCCGTGAGGCGACCTCGATGAGCTCCTGGTCGACGCCGTGTTCGTGCGCCATGCCGACTGCGAGCGCCACCAGGACTCGCGACGTCTTCTGGAAGCTGGCGTATGCCAGCTTCAGCGCGGATGCCTTTCCGATCTCCGTGCCCAGCACTGCCGTCCGGACGGCAGTGCCTGCGAAGAGCGTCTCGATCCTCTGGGTCGCGGCGTGCGGGCCGGACAGGTACAGGGTCGGGGTCTTGCCGCGCACGGGCGGGGAGCCGATGACGCCGCCGTCCACGACGGTCGCGTCCGGTCCGAAGCATGAGGCGATCCGCTGCGCACGCTCGGGGTTGATGGCGTTTGCTTCCACGTACACGCCGGTGAAGCGGTGCCCGGCGACGTCTCGGGCGAGGTCCTCTGCTGCGGCTGGCGGGCAGAGGCTGATGACGATGTCGCTGCGGTCCAGCAGTTCGGCCAGCGTGGCCACCGGCGTCAGGCCGAACTGGTCGGCGCGCGCCGCGGATGCGGGACTGCGCCCGGCTTTGCACCACAAGGTCTCAGACGCGTTGCCCGCGGCGCAGGCCGCGACGGCGGCGCCCATGCTGCCGGGGTGGAGGATGCCGACGGCCGGCTGGTCCACAGTGCTACTCCGTCTCGTTGAGCAGGATGGCGATGGCGTCGACGACGTCATCGACGACGTGGTGCGCGGCAGGGAGGCCCTCGGGCCAGGGGCGGCCGCGCAGCCAGATGGTGTGCAGGCCTGCCTGGTGGCCGCCGCCGATGTCGCCGCCCGGGTTGTCGCCGATCATCCAGCCGCCGTCGGTAAGGCTGACGCCGCAGCGGGCGGCGGCGAGTTCGAACAGGCGCCGGGCCGGCTTACGGATCTCCAGGTCACCGGAGACCGCAACGCCGTGCACCAAAGCGGTGAGGCCGGTCGCGGCCAGCTTGGCGCGCTGGATGTCGGAGGCGCCGTTGGTGACGATGCCGATCGTCCACGCGGCTGCTCGCAGCCGCGCCAGTGCCTTGAGCACCACCGGTCGGCACGTGGACGCGGCCGCCATGAAGGCGACGTACTCCTGCCACAGGTCCGCGGCCGAGATTTCCAAGCCGAAGGCTTCTCGCAGGCGGGCGAAATCTTCGACGTTCGCGCGGTCGGCGAGTGCGGTGCGCAGCTGCTGCTCAATGGAGGCATCGAAACCGTGCGTGCGGCACAGCCTGGAGATGGCGTCGGTGAGCGCGCTCTGCCGAGCAACGAGTGTGTTGTCCAGGTCGAAGAGCGCAAGCGGCATGAGCTGGACACTACCGAGGCACGGCCTACCGCTGTCCACGGGGTGCTCCGGTCGGGCATGTGCGGCGTTGGCGGGAGGGATTGCTGATGGCGGAGAGGTTCGTTCACTGCGCCGGAAGGACTGAACTCACTGCGAAGCAAGCCGAGCTTCTCCGACGTGTGGACCCTCGGTACACCGCATCCGGGATCGATGGCTTCGCACGGGAGCAGTGGTGCGAATTGTCGAATTGCCATGATGGCGTCCTGCACCACAGCGAGGTGGCTTCGTTCCAGGAGGACCACACCAACTGGTGGCTGCGCTGGGATGAAACCCGGCACGAGTTGCTGACACAGGCCATGTGCCCGGTTGAGTCCGGCGCTCCTCACGCGGTCGACACCTACCCCTGTGGGCTCTACGAGGGGCACCCCGGCCAGCACGGCTGGGAGATCAAGGACCCGGATCTGTGCGCGCACGCCGCTCTTGGTACGCCGGTGCTGATCTCCGAGGGGGTCTCGCACGACAACCGGTACATCGCTGTCCTTGAGGCTCCTTGCCTGGGATGTCCCGAGCGGATGGTCCAAGTCAGCGCCGTCGATCCGACGCGCGCGCGGCCTCCGGAGCATCTGGGTGCCCGGACCAGCCAGTGGTCGTTGTACGGGGAGGAGGAGTGATCGTGCTGACCCGCACCGGCCGAGGCACATGTTCCCCTCCGAGTCGCGTTCCGTTTCAGAGATCACTTCGTGTATCTTTTCCGGAACTGTTCTTTACGATGGAGGCAGCAATGTCGGATCCGCTGCGTCGAGTTGATGCTCTGGTGGATGACGACACTCTCCCGTCGCCTCGTACCCGGCAGCATCTGCGGGTAGAGGCTGGTCTCACTCAAGCGGAAGTCGCGGAGGCCATCGGCGTCCAGCGCGTCGCTGTCGCGCGGTGGGAGGCAGGGCTCACCAAGCCCCATCGCGGCAATCGCCTCAGGTACGCGCACTTCCTTCGCCGACTGGCCGAGAAGTATCCGGCAGCTGCTCAGGAGGCACCGGATGAGAACTGATCGCGTGTCCGCTCTCGGGCATGCCGACTCCACCTTCGGAATCGAGGGGGTCGGGATGACCTAGTGGCCATCGGCCACGCGCGCCAAGAAGCGGATTAACCACCCGCCGGCCTCGCGCGGCCCGTCTACCGACCGGCTTAACCACCCGGTCGGCCGCTCTGATCCCGGTTTCCGCCGGTCCTGAGCTGCGGCTTATCAGGCCGCTCATTTCCATCGGCCCCTTATCAGGGCCATCTGCACAACCGCACAACTACGCAATCGCACAACCACAACCACAACCCGGCCACTAACCACGGCCACCACAGCCGAGGCAGCGCCAGCTGCGCTCACCAAACCGCGGGCCCCCACCACAGGGGCTTCGCAATTCAGCACCACCGAACAGAGAGGAGAACCTCCCACCCGATCGGTGTCACCCGCTTCTCACGAAGTGGGCCCACCACTCCCGTCCACGTGCCGACCGTTCCGCGCTGCGGACTGTGTCAGCTTGCTTATGGAAGTTGGTGTCCTCGTCATAGTGCCCGATGTTCTGGCGCAAGAAAAGCTGAACTTTGCCCGTTTCAACCCGGTACGCCCGACTCGCCTGGTCCTGACCTCCGTCCGTTCTCAGCCTTTTTGCGTTTTTCACGCACTTAGTGCCGATCACTTCTTGATCACAGTCCGGGCGGACCCCCGCGTTTCATTGGAACTCCGCGTCGCGGCGTGGGAACCCGACGTCGCGGTGCTGACGGCCGTCGGGCCCGGCCCGTCCTACGGGACGCGTGAGCGAGTTGTTCACCACCTGGCGGGACCGTTCGTGCCTGCTGCGGGTTCCACCGATCTGTCCACAGGCCACCTGGTGCAGGGTCGGCAGATGCATCACGCATCGGCTGTTTCGGCTGCTCAGAAGAGTGTCCGCTTGTGCGCGTACGCCTCTCGGACACGGCCCAAGACGGTCACTGGCGGTTCGGCTCGCGCCGCTCTCGCCGGGGCGGGGGGCCGTTGAGTGCCCTGGCGGCGCCGGCCGCCGTGATGCTGCCCGCGCCGCGCCCGTCGGCCGACGACGCCGATGCGGCCGTCGTGCTGCCCGAGCTGTTCGTGGCGGAGGCCTCGCAGTGGCTGTCGACGTCGGCGGGCCGCATCGCGGGCGAGGGCTACTCCTGGATGCAGGCGGTCCATTGGGTCGCCGGGTCCGGGCTGTACCGGCCGCGCCGCCACCGCTCGCACGGGCCGCGGTCGTTCGGGCCGACGACGGTGCGCGTCGCCCAGGAGCTCGCGAAGCTGTTCCCGTGCCGTCCGGGCATCGACTACCTGGTGCGCCGTACCGGGCTGTCGGAACGGTCAGTGGAGTACCACTTGGGGATGCTGCGGGAGGCCGGACTGCTCGTGTGGATCGTCAAGGGCACCCGGGTGTCCGGCGGTCCGGCGCAAGCCAGCGAGTTCGCACGGATGATCCCGGTGGAGTTCGACGCCGCGCTGGGGATCCGCACCGTGCAGCGTGATCAGGACGCTCCGGCGTACACGCGGGCAGCGTCCGGACTCGCGGAGAGCGGCCGGGCGTTGATGGCGAAGCTGGCGAGGAAGGCATCACGGAAGGTGCGCAGGCCGCGCTCGAAGAGGCCGCCGAAGGCTCCGGTAAATGGCCCTGAGCAGAGGCTTGTTGCGCCTATTTCTGGTGAGACCCGTTGCACCCCAATGCAGGTAGGTTCCTCTGGGTCTTCCTCTGCGGGTACTACTTCCTTCCCCTCTGAGAGCAAGCTCGCAAGCGGGGCCCGCAAGTCCCCCACCCCGAAGAAGTCCAAGGCGAAGGCCAGCGGTCGCCGCAAGCTCAACGTCGTCGGGCGCCGCTTCCAACTGGCCCGCGAGCTCACCCAGGAGCTGGACTGGCTGCGCGGCTGCTCGGTGCCCCGGATCGCCTGGGTGGCCCGGAACGTCGCCGATGCCGGATGGACCGTGACCGACGTCCGCGGATGGCTGCACCTGCGCGGCGAGGCGGCCAGGGTGCGCCGGGGCTCGGGTCTGCTCGCCGTGCTGCTCACCGGGGCGGAGACGGCCCTCGACACCCCGGAGAAGCGGGCCGGCGCGGTGGAGCAGTGGCGCGGCGCCCAGGAGGAGGCCCGCCGTCACCGCATCCAACAGGTCCGCGCCCGCACCGAGCGGTACGAGGGCGACTGGGAACCCCCGGCCAGCCCCGCGGTCCGCCGCGAGGTGGAAGGGGCCTTCGCGCAGGTCAGGGACGCGGCCACCGGCGGCCGCCGTCAGGACAACGGCGACGTCGCCGACGACCGGGACCTCGGGCAGGAGCCGGGCGAGCAGGAGCTTGCCGAGCTGCGCGCCACCGCCGCAGGCGAGCTGATGGGCGGCGAGACCAGGCTGATCCGCTTGCTGGACCCGGAGATGGCGCTGCGCGTCTTCGGCGAGCGCATGGTGGCCCGCGCCGACCAGCTCGAGGCGGCCTCCCTCAGCTCGCTCACGACCATGGGACGCCCATGACACCGAAGGGCACGTCAATGAGCAAACACGACGCACCGCCACATCTGGCCACGCGGATTGGCTCGCCGACGAGACGAGCTGGTGACCGATTTCCGTTCGCCCGCTTCCGCCAGGGCTGGAACTCACGTTCGATGTCCGGGGGGTAGTGAAGTCTGCCTGGCCGCTGGATGGTTGGATGCCTGTGTCTGGTGGTGTGACGGTTCGTTGGGCATACAGCGAGCCGTATTGGCGCCATCGATGGACGGGCTCGGTTCGAGGGGATGGAGGGCCGGCCGTGAGTGATCGCAGTTCGATCGAGTGGACCGAGGCGACGTGGAACCCGACAACGGGATGTGACCGCGTTTCCGATGGTTGTGACAACTGCTATGCGCTGGCGCTGGCGAAGCGTCTGAAGGCCATGGGGTCGCCGAAATACCAGGCCGATGGTGATCCGCGGACGTCGGGACCTGGCTTCGGGCTGGCGCTGCACCCGGATGCGCTGGGCGTGCCCTACGGATGGAAGAGCCCGCGCACCGTCTTTGTGAATTCCATGAGCGATCTGTTCCATGCCCGTGTCCCGCTCGACTACGTGCGCCGCGTCTTCGAGGTGATCGCTGATACGCCGCAGCACACCTACCAGGTCCTGACCAAGCGGGCGCGGCGCCTGCGGCAGGTCGCCGACCGGCTGGAATGGCCGGCGAATCTGTGGATGGGCGTCTCGGTGGAGAGCGCGAAGGAACTGCCGCGCGTGGACGATCTTCGGCAAGTGCCGGCGGCGGTGAAGTTCTTGTCGTGTGAGCCGCTGCTGGGGCCCCTAGACGGACTCGAACTGTCGGCGATCGACTGGGTCATCGCGGGGGGCGAGTCAGGGCCGGGACACCGGCCGTTGGACGAAGCGTGGGTGGCGCAGATCCGCGATACCTGTCAGGAAGCGCAGGTGGCGTTCTTCTTCAAGCAGTGGGGTGGCCGTACGCCGAAGGCGGGCGGCCGCGAGCTGGGCGGCCGTACCTGGGATCAAATGCCTTTGCCGGCGGCCGTATGACCGGGTGCGGCCGGCGCCGCACCCGGTTCATCACGCGGCCAGACTGCCGGGATGGACGGTGATCTCCCGGGTCCTCTTCACGCCGACACCGTTGCTTGGCGTCCTGCCCTGCTCGTGCAGGAGACGCACGGCCTTGCGTACCACCGGCTCGGTCACCTGGCCGTAGAAGTCGCCGAAGATTTCGAGTGTGTGGTCCACGACTTTGACGGGACTGCGGGTGCGCAGCAGCAGCTTCCCCAGGTTCTCTGCGATCTTCGGGATGGCGAGGGCCGCGACTTCGTCCGGATCCGGGCGCATCGGCCACAACGGCAGCATCCCTCCGCTTTCCTCGCGTGCGTCCAGCGTCTTCCACCACTCGTCCCGTGCGCGGGCGACCGTGTCGCCGAACACCCACAGGCCGTACTGACTGCGGGTGGCGAACACCAGCCGGTAGACGGCGCGTTTGTGGGGAGCGTGTGAGACCGGCACCGACTGCACGAACATGCCGGTGCGCTGCGCCAGCAGACGCGAGTACTCAGCGGCTACGGCTTCGATCGCGTCCTCGGCTGCGCCCTCCGTCGCGGTAGGGGCGGCGGCGTCGGCGAAGTGTTCCCGCCACCAGGTCCCGCCGCATACGTCGTCGAAGCGCTGCAGCGACCTCTCGTTGCCTTTGGGTGAGCGGACGTGTCCTCCCAGGCGCCAGACGGCCATCATGGAGAAGTTCATGAGCAGCTCGGTCGCCGGCCGCTTCTGGGGCCGCTGCCGTGCCAGCACATCCACGAGCCGGTCTTGCGGCAGGACCAGCCCGCACGGGTCCAGGAAGAGGAAGAGCGGCTCGCGCGCTGCCCGCTGTATGACAGCGTCAAGGACGGTGTCGACCTCGCCACGGCGGGCGTGGGCGACCACGCCGCCTTTGCGGTAGTGCTCCACCACCTGGTCCAGCTTCTCGAACGACCGCTGCTGAGCCTCGGTGAAGAAGCACTCCAGCGTGATTCCATGACGGGCACGGAAGTGGGAGGCGACGCGAAGGGCGATCTCTGCTGAGGCGGGCAGACCGTTTTCGTATCGACCCTCGCCTGCGTAGCCGTCCAGATAGACGACACGTTTGTCGTGGGACTGAGTTCCTGTCATGCCACCGAACTGGGGCACGTAGCGCTTTAGCAGCTCGTGCTTGAAGACGCTGGGGAGCGCCTTGTCCTGCCAGAAATCCGCGCTGGTTCCCGTCGACATGGGCCCCCCACTTCGTCACGGCTCAACTAACCGTCCAAAACGCATAGTCAGCCACCGGCCACCGTCCGACAAGAGGCCCATTACGCCACCCGCCCCGCTGTCGATGCGGCTGTGCCGGGTGGGACTTCAGCGCTCCCGTCTACGGTTGCAGGGCATAGCTGTTCGAGCGCTCCGTCCCTTTGGCGTCCGGACAGGGCGGCCTTACCTCTGTAACCAGATGACGGCGAGGCTGGCGGCGAAGGTGCCGGTGCCGTAGGCGAGGCCGCGCAGGAAGTGTGCAGCTGCGGGGCGTTGTTGAGCGCGCAGCCATCGGCGTAATGGGGTGCGGGGAATGCGGTCGGCGGGTTCGGAGGGGTGCATGACGTTGGCTCCTGGTCAACGGTGGTCAGTGGTAGAGGAGGTGACGGGGCAGGCGGTCCTGGAGGTCGAACTGCTGCAGGTCGGTGTCGGTGAGCGGGGCGGGACACAGTGGCGGTGGCAGGGGGACTTCGGCCTTCAGCGCGAGTGGTGCGGGCAGGTCGCGGCGCGGGCTGTAGCCGAGGTAGCGGGAGAAGGCGTGCCAGCTGCGGGCGTCGCTGACGCTGCCGTGGGCGGAGTGGTGGGCGGCGAGGAGATGAGCGGCGAGGGGGTCGCCGCTGCCTGCGGCGAAGCGCCACCAGTACAGGGCGGTTTCGTTGCGGCTGCGGGTGTACTGCAGGCAGGCGAAGGTGCGGGCGCCGGCAGCGTCGTAGGTCTGGTCGAAGGCCGCGATCAGGGAAGTGAAGTCGTTGGCGCGCAGGAGCGTGGTGCACAGCCTGCGGACGTAGTCCAGTACGGCACTTGCCTGGACTTGTGGGTCGCTGGTCACGATCGGGGTGGGACGCCGGCGCCGGACGCGCCGTGTCGCGCGGGGCGGGGGTGCTGCTCCGTTCTGGGTGGGGGGCGCGCTGCGAGCGGGGGTCGGGGCAGGCCGGTAGGAGCTGTTCTGGACCCGGGCGGTGCGTGGCGGAGTGGTCTCGATGCGCTGCTTAAGGCGGCGAATGAAGTCCTCAGTGTCGTGTGTGCTGACCATGTCGTGAAGCACCTGCGCTTCGGCGCGCAGGACGTCCTCGATCATCAGTTGTCCCCCTTGTCCCCCGAGGTGAGGTTCATGAGCGTGTGGAGGGTCTTGAGACCCAGGTGGATGTTGGTGGCGACGGAGTTGGGTGCGATGTTCAGGTCGGTGGCGATCTCGGTGTTCGTCTTGCCCTCGTAGTAGCGCTGGCGGATGCACTCGGCCTGGCGCGGCGCACGCTCCGCAAGGACGGCCCAGGCGTCGTCGAGGGGTGCGTAACCGCGCATTTCCATAAGGGTGTCGGCGTCGATGGCCCGGTCGACGATCGTCGTGTGGCGGGCGTCGTGCCGGCTGCGCTTGCGGTAGAAGTCCACTGCAGCGTTGTGGACCATGCGCTTGGCCAGGGCCGACGGGTTGGCGTGCGCTTCCACGCGCGGCCACTTGGCGTGTATCTGGAGCACGGCCTCCATGACGGCGTCGTCGGCGTCATGGAGGTTGCGCAGTCGCTGGACGGCGATGCGCATGAACTCGGGCATGTGGTCGCGGATGAAGTCTTCATAGCCGCGGCCGCGCATGGGCTGGTCCTCAGGCTCGGCCAGCTCGTGGGGGCCGTTCACCTGGCCTCCAGGCGGATGCGGCCCCCGAGCGGGCAAAGGTCTCGGTGGCCATTGATGGGGCGCACGGCGGTGTGGGGGTCCGCGTGAGCCTGCGAGGCGGGGCGGGCCCGCAGCCGGGTGGCGTGCGTGTCCGCGGCGGTCAGCCGGCAGGCGCTGGGACGCAGCGTGTGCCGGGACTCGGGATGCCTCACGGACTCCCTCCTTACATGTGTTGTCCCGGGGCGCTCCTTTGCGCGCCGGGGTTGGTCAGTTGCACCCCTAGACCGTTTGGGGGACCCCTCAGAGTTAAGCGCTGGGGCCAGAAATTTGTTCGCTGAGTGTCCAAGTGGTCACCCGCAGCCACAGTGAGCTGCCCAAACACAAATTCAAGTGGCCTACATCACACGAGAGTTGAGAGTTCACGCCCGGGTGCGCCACCCCAACGCCACGCCTTCTGCGATCAGCGGGGGTGGTCTCGGCGGTGACGGAGTACCTGAACTCTTCGGCAGCGCCCGCAGTAACGCGGGCGGCACATCCCAGAGCCACGAGAGCTCCGAGGCGTCGACTCATTCCCGCGGCGCCGACGCCCCGGTCGTCGTACCAGCCATGGGGGAGCCGTCGCGGCCAGGTACGACCTACCGTCACTCTCCTCCGATTCAGGGGCGTAAAGCGGGCCTGGGCAGGGCATTTCGCCTACGCCAGGAGGCTCACGCCCGTGTGCATCGCCCAGATGGCTCCCGGGCGTCGCGCTAGCGGGCCTATCACGCCAGGTTCGACAGCAACACGCAAACAAGCGCGGTATCCGGCACCGCCCTGTGCCACATCCGCCGGCACGTCGATCACATCGTCTGTCTCCACGAGGGGCAGAGCACGCACTGCCCGGTCTGCGGAACTGGCCCCCGGACCCCCCAAGGTCGGCCCATTCGGCTGGTTCCATGTCGCTGCTGCACGCGAAGAGCCTGGTCGCCGAATGCTGCTGCGCCCCAGGGGGAGGCGTCAGCGGCTGGATCCCGCTGCTTTCGGCTCTCCCCTCCCGCTGGGTTGTCAGTCCCAGATGGTGTCCTCGTCCCAACAGACGTCCAGGGATGACAAGTTGGGGCGGGGGAACGCGAAATGCCGTGGGTGGAGGAGCACGAGCGCGGGGGGACGAGGGTGCGCCGGTACTTCCGGTGGGCGCCAGGCGCGCGACGGGACTTGTCGATTCTGGTCCTGCTGGGGATCGCGGTTGCAGGCTACGGCCAGACGAGCGGCGCAACCGGCAGCGGAGGTTCGGAGCCGGCGCCACGGCCCGCGCACACGTACCCGGTGCACTTCGAAAGGCAAGAGGACTCAAAGCCGTTGCCGCGGCCGACGGTTTCGTACCCGATCCGGTTCCAGGACCAGTGATGATGGCGGGCCGTGCAGGAGCCAGGCCCTCTTGCTGGGGGCGAGCAGGCCTTTCACACTGCGGATCACGGGCATGAGGGGGCGGGGGAGTGATGGCAGCACGACGACGGCGCCGGCGGATGGAAAAGCGCACTCGAAGGCAGTTACAGGGGTGGGGCGCGGTGGCGACAGTGGTCGTCACGGTGTGGGTGGCGGGGAACTGGTCGGCAGTGTGGCCGGTCCTGGTGGCGGTGCTTGCCCTCGCGGCGGTGGGCGGTGCTGGGTGGGGAGTGTGGCGCGCGCACCGGATCGCGGTCAGGCAGGACCAGCAGTGGCGGGCCAACGATGAGGCAAAGGCGCGGGAGCTGTCGATGGCAGAAGTCGACGCGCTGTCCTGGCAGGATTTCGAGACCTACGTCGCCGACCTGTGCCGACGGGACGGTTGTAAGAAGGTCGTCGTCAGCGGCAAGAGCGGCGACCTGGGCGCCGACGTCATCGGCTATCTCGCCGATGGACGCAAGCTCGTGGTCCAGTGCAAGAAGTACGCGCCGCACCGCAGCGTGTCCTCGCAGGACATGCAGAAGTTCGTCGGCACCGCCCGCCTCGAGCACGGCGCGGATGTCGCCCTGTTCGTCACCACCTGCCGCTCGTTCACCAAGGCCGCCCTCGGGCAGGCTGTGCGCCAGAACATAGTGGCCCTGCACCGCGACCTGCTGGGCTCCTGGGTCAAGGGCGCTCACCTGGAGACCCTGATCCCACTGAGCGGAAGCGGCGGCGGCACCGCGCGCCACCCCTTCGCCTAACGGGAGGACGCGATCTGGCTGCTGCACTCCGCTGGTGACAAGCTGAGTTGAAGCAGGGCGGAGGGGGACCCTTTTGCATCGTGACAGGCGGCAGATCCAGACCGCAGTGCTGGGCAGCGCGGACTCGGAGGAGCCGCTAATGCTGCCTTTGGAGGCGATCGAGCTGGACGCTTTTCGCCACCGGCACGAGCACCACACGTTCTGGTGTGGTCTGCTGTTGGGCGGCTGCGGCGGCCAGTTGACGACCAAGCTCTACACCGACCGGGTCTGCCACTTCGCACACCACGCGGACCCCGACGGGCTGCCGCACATTTGCGGCCGCCATGCCCGCGGCGTGAACAGCGCGGACCACCTGTACGTGAAGTCGGCGGCCGCAGCCTGGCTCGGTGACCGTGGCGAAGAGGCCCACTTCGACTACGCCCGCCCCGGCGGCGCGCCGCTCGGCTCCGTCGTCGACGTCCGGTGGCCGCGGGGAGCCCTGCGCGTGCACCTGGACCACACGGTTCCCCCGGAATGGGACAACGGCATCGAGCCCGTGTTGGGACTGACCGTTCCCGTAGACCGCGACACCCTGATCCGCCGCTGGTACGTGCACCGGATCCGCCTCGACAACGACGGCACCAACCGGCTGGTGCGTATCGGCACCGAGGCCTTCGCCCGGCCCACTGAGTGGTTCGCCCTCGAAGACTGCGAGGTCACCAGTCACGGTTTGTCGACGCCGGCGGTCCAGCGGATCATCCAGGCCCGCAGCGCGCCGTCGCCTGCGACGTGGACGCCGGGCAAGAAGACGGGCACGGCACAGGACACCCGGGCGCAGGAGCTGTTGCGCAGGCTGCTCTACGCCCGACGCATCGGATCCATCGCCCTGGCGGACTCAGTGTGCCGCAAGATCCCGGGACTCACCGGCGTGAGCCCGCGAGTCCAGGAGCAACTGGATGCCGCCGTACGCTCTGGACTCCTCTGGCTGCAGAAGGAAGTCACCGCCCGTCAGGAACTGTTCGCCGGCCTGGAGAAGGCAGTGACCGAGCAGCGGGTCAGGATGGTCAAGAAGCTGTTGCGGCAGGCCAGGGCCGCCGCCCAGGACGATGGTTCCGAGGAGGAGAGCCGCGTGATTGCTGCGGCCGCCGACTACCTCGCCGCCGTCGCGGCGGCCCGGAGCGAGCGCCTGAACACTCTCCTCTACGACCTCGACCAGCTTCCCGCCGACCCGGACCCGGACGTCCTGCGCATCAAGGTCCGCGAGCTGTTTCGGGCAGCGAGCGAGGCCGGCAGTATCGGGAGGCGCCGTCAGGCGAAGGTCGTTGCCTGGAGGGAGCGCATGCGTCGCACAGCAGGCGCTGGCCAAGCTGCGGAAGAAAAGAGGCATCCGCAGCTTCATCGGCAAGTTGCCCGGAAGAGGTGGCTGGAGAAGAGCTGCCCGCGCTGTGAGGCGGGCATCGGCCAACAGTGTGCTGTCGACAACATGCCCAGTGAGGTGCGACGGGTGCCTCACGACGAGAGACTGCAGCCGATCATCGACAAGCGCAGAGAACAGCAACAGACGCGTCGTCCGTGGCGGGTGTACGAGGTGACCTGCCCCGACTGCGGCCAGGAAGCCGAGCAGAGGTGTACCACCTCTGGAGGCCCGCACCGCTCACGTGTTGAACTGGCCCAAGAGTTCACTCGCCAGCGAAAGCTCCGCCCATCATCCGCTGAACAGTCGTGAGTCTTCTTGGTCAGTCACAGCGCCGCCCCGTCGAGGCTGAAGCCGCGGTCAGGCCGCCGGGGGCTGACCAGCGGGCGCGGCCTGGTCGGCAGGCTGGTCCAACTGCTGCTGGCGGCGCCGCTGCTCGTTGCGGTGCTCTTCGACCCGCTGGGTGAACAGCTTCAGTGCCTGCTGGTCCTGGTCGGCGTCGAAGTCGCTGTAGGGGCCGACGCCAAGGGTGAAGGCGTTGGCTTCTTCCTCGATGGCGTCGGCGGTCTGGAGCAGGAAATAGCTGCGCTCGCGGTATTTGTAGTAGCCGGTGAAGGCGGCTGCCAGCGTGACGGTGAAGCCGATGGCGACGATCGTGATGTTCTGCCATGTGAACTGGTTGCGGGTGTCCAGGGCTGCGACGGTGGTCGTGGACGCAGCCCCGATCATGATGAGGTTCTGCAGCAGGTTGTGGATGAGCCGATACTTGCGGCTGTCCGTCCGGTGCTGCTCGATCACCCCGACCACATCCTCGCGGTAGAGGCTGCGGCGCTCCTTCAGCGTTGGGTGGGTGAGCGCGTTGAAAAACCGGAGGGCCTCACGGTTCGTCTCGAGCATGTCCTCCAAGGCGGCCAGGCTCAGATGGCCGCGGGGAGGCGCGGTGACCCAGGCCATGACGCCGGAGACCAGCGCCAGCACTCCGCAGGTGATGTCGACCCGGAGGAATCTGGAGGGGGAGCCCCATGTCAGCACAGTCCACAGCAGGCCTATCAGGACGGCGCCGCTGGCGACGGTCAGGGCCAGGACCATCGCGCGAACCCTCCTCCTTCGCCGCACCAGGTCCCGCTCCGTCTGCCTCACGCTGTGCCGCAGCTTGCTCAGTGAGGCTTGTTCATCGGCTTCGGCCTGCCGTTGTTCGGCACTCAGATGATCACCGGCGTCGTTGATTCGGCGAGGCGCATCGTCGTCAAGACTGCGGGCCACGGCTTCGGTCCTCTCGTCTGCGCAGGCTCAGCGGGCGAACGCTTCGGTCAGGCTGATGCCGTAGCCGTCCTCTTCCATCAGCACGACGGTGACGCCGAACGGGTCGGGGTGGTCCAGCTCGATCGGGGTGAAGGAGAAGTTCACCGCGGCCTGGATCGCGGCACCAGCTCGCCGCGCACCAGCGGCATCATGAGAAGCTGTGTCACATCTCTTTGCGCAGGGCACGGGCATGATCTGGGACGGTGATCCTGGTTGCCGTTCGGTTTGGCGTCGATGGACGGACGGCCGGACGGCAGGTATTGAGGCTCTTTGGATTTCCACTAGTGCTCCGCACCCCCAGTTGGTTGCAGAGCCAACCATGAGACCGTTGCACTCGGTCGTCGGCGCCGGGAAGCCCGTCTCACTCTCCGGAACGTGGCGTGGGCGCGTAGGGCTCGATCTCGCGCCAGGGCGGCGGCCCACCCAGCTGATGCCCGAGAGGCTGCTGCGAGGCGTCGAGGGAGCGGCGGGCCGCGTTCACGAAAGAGACCTGCCGGGAGGCAAGGTCGGACCTGATCTGTCGGAGCTCTTCGCGGTCCTTCGGGCCTTGGTCGGCAACCATGAGGGCGAGGCGTCCAACGGCCTCCGTCAATTCGCTGGCGGCGTCGGCGGCCTCTGGCGTGGCAACCAGGCTGAGCGACGTCAGTGCGGCGTTGAACGGGGCCCAGTCGGCGGTGTTGGAGCGGTCGTCGAGGTATGCCTCCCGCAGCTCGATCTCGATCGCGGTGAACTCCCGAAGGTATGCCGCGTATGCCGCTGCCTGGGTATCTCGCAGCCATTGCTGGTTCTGATTGCGGCGGCCGACGACCCCGCCCACCAGGATGCCAGCGACGGTAGCGGCGGCACCGATGCCGGTGGTCACGATGGCGTCCCAGGGAGCGGACACGTCGGAGCCTCCTTCATAGCTAATGCTGCTCGGGATCGGGTCTGGCACACGATCCGATCACGGTGGCGGCCGTGTTCGCCAGCCCACCTCGTCCGACACACGCGAGGGTCAGGCGGCTGCCGTCCGTCCATCGACGCCAAACCGAACGGCAACCAGGATCACCGTCCCAGATCATGCCCGTGACCTGCACGAAGAGATGTGACACAGCTTCTGAGCGGGCGCGGCACGACCCCCTCGCCCAGCGAGGCGGTGTACGTCTCCTTCGCGACGCCGATCAAGCCATCCCACATCCGTGCTTCCACGGAAGCCCCCTCCGTCTACCGATCCGATCACCGCACCCTGCCACGGGCGTTGAGGCCGTGTCAGCGGGATGATCAGCCAGCTCCTCAACGCCGGCTCCTGGTCGGGGGCAGCCGGTACAAAGGCCGTCTGTCCGACGGCACCCACATCGGTGGAGACTCGTTCGATGGACGCAGGTGTAGCCGCCGTACTCGGCGCGGCAGTTGGGGCAGTTGGGACCGGATTAGCGGCCCTGGCCAGCGGTTGGCTGGGAGCCCGGAACGTACAGCAGCAGATCATCGCGCAGCACATTCAGGCAGATCATCAGCGGCTTTTTGAGCACGCCCGAGAGCGTCGAGAGCCGCGAAGCCAGGCGTATGCCGAACTCATCACCCAGACCCAGACCGTCGGCAATCTAATCAGCTCGATGAACCGCTCTGGGGACTACACCCCGGAGAAGGTCCGCGCCGCACTTGAGGAGATCACCAAGACGCTCCGGGCCCGTGCTCGCGTCATGGTTGAAGGCCCCCTCGATGTCGCAGTCAGCACCGAATACCTGATCGAAACCATGTGCGACTTCAGCGACCGGCTGAGGAGTCTGGCCTCCATGCCCGGAGGTCCCCCAGAACTCCAAGCAATCCCCCGGGAGGCGCTGATCGAGCAATGCAGCGAAGAACTCAATTCACTCGCGGAAGGCCTGGAGGCGTTCGTAGAAGCCGCCCGGCAGGCACTGGACGCCGACGGCGTGACCTAGTGCCGAATCCGGCGATGCCGGCCTTGAACCAGGCTGCCGTCACTTCCTCCGACGGACAGACCGAGATCACCGGCGCCCTGCTGAGCATCATGATCACCAACTAGGCGGTGCAACGGCCGGGGCGCGAGAGGACAGTCAGGGCCAGGCCGAGGTCGCCGCGGTGGACGACGGATTGCCACTGCGGCCCAAGCCCGCCCGTATTCGCCGGTGGCGAGCGTTGCTCGGGGTGAGCGCTCTAGCGTGGTTGTCATGCGATGTTCTCTGGATCGCTCTGGTCTCGGCAGTCGGGGCACAGAGCGGCAGCCGAGCTTTCGACGTCGGCCTCGATGGGCCACGGGCGACTGCAGGCGGCGCAGGAGATCAGTTCACCTACGGTGTAGCGGGCGGTGCAGTTGAAGCAGAACAGCGTGTCGGCGGCCTCGGGTCCGTCTGCCGCGAGCACAACGCCTTCCACCAGGTCCAACCAGTCGCACTGCGGGCACCGTTGGCCTCGCTCATACACGCTGCCCAGGTAGGTGAGGTAGTCGCCGGCCAGCCAGTCGTCCGGGGACCATGTCTCGCCGCAGAAGTGACAGGTGCCTCCGCCCGGGACGAGGGCGAGGGCCATCTGCTGGCAGGCGGGGCACCGGATGGTCAGCGCCCTCTTTCCCTTTAGCACGGTGCCGCGCAGCCGGTTCATCCGCCGGGTGACGAAGGACTGGATGACAGTCAGGCCCGTCCGGACCTGGTCCATGTTTGCGGCGATCTCATGGAGCTCCTCAGCGGTCAGTTCGGGCAGCAACTCCTCGTCGAGGAAGCGGACCAGGAAGTCGAGGGCGCTGGCAGCGCGAGCTTCGATCGCGCGCGCGTTGTGGGTCAGGCCGAAGTGCTGGAGCGCGTTGCGGTCGTCAGCCAGATCCTTAAGCGCTTTGACGTCCTGGTCGCTGACGCTGATCCGCGCGATGTTACGCAGCCGCTCTACGGCGGCGATGGTGCTGCAGCTGTCGAAGGAGGAGTCGCCGAGCGCTTTGGTGGTGGCTTTGCCGGGGTCCTTGAACACCAGACTCCAGTGTTCGCGGAAGAGGCGGGCCTTGAGCAGGACTTCGGCCGCGGCCTGCAGGTGTAGGACGGCGTACTTGATGTCGCGGAGCTCAACCCCCGTGCTTTCGTCCAGGTGGTCGATAACGCTGCGGAGGTAGTCGACTCCATTGGGGATCGGCGGGAAGTCCAAGTCCGCCCTTTCCAGCGTGCGCCGCCGGTTGATCGGCATGACCTCGTGAAGCCGCCGGTCCGCATGGGACTGCTCGTTGTCTTTCACGCGACCTTCTCTGTTCGGCGGGGTTCAGCGGCTCTTCTCTGAACCCACTGCTCTGGCCTGCCGGCCGCCCGCAGACGCAACCGCGGACCGTGTGATGCGGACACCTCATAGGAGGCCGCCGCCGCGCCCTCGCCTCGCCAGCACCAGGGCTGCTTGGGTACACGAGGCTTCCTTGGCCGTCCCCAGACGGGTGAATCCGCCAGCATGCCCGAACTCCTGGGGCCGGTCCGGGCGTCGGTGCAGGCATGACCCTATGCCCCGTGTACCTGAACCATCCCGGTCTGGCTCGCATTACCGTGGCGGCTGCGGACGAGCAGACCGCTCTGGCCGTAGCCCACCGGCTCATCGACGGTCACAACCTCACCGGTGCCTCCGAGCCCTACCGGGTGCCTGATGAGGACGGTGTTCATGTGTGCATGTACGGGGACGCAGCGCCGCTGCCCGATAATTCCGAGACGACCAGCGAGTGACGGGGCTTCGTGCGGAGCGCGCTAGGCGGCCGCTTCCTCCGGGTTGGTCGGCGCCTCGTGGGCGTGCTTGAGCTTCATACGGGCCGTGACCAGATCCGGGCCCGAGAGGGTTTCCCAGTAGGCGTGTTCCACGATCGCCGTGGCGAGCTCGAGTTCCCGGGCGCGGAGGCGGTCCCATTCCTGCTGTTGCTCCGGTGTGTATCCGGGCGAATCCGGCCGTTGCCGTGGACGCCACAGGTTCGCGTCGTCGTAGCCGGGAAGGGGCTGCGCGGACCAGGGAAGGCGCCCTGCGAGGGCTCGGAGGTCAGCTTGCGTCTGCGCCAGTTCCAGCTGTGCCGCGAGGAGGTCGGAAGGAAAGTCGGGGTCTGCCACAGCTGTGAATGATATGGGAGTTCGAATCTGCTGCCGTGCGCCCACGCCGCGGGGCGGATCGAGTCGCGCGAGGGTCCCCGGTCCCTTAGACCGGATGTATGAGCGACAGCGAAGAGCAGGTCTACTACCCCGGCGAGATCGTCCCCGAGTCGGGGATCTACGAGTGCGAGTGCGGGGATCACCACCGCTACAGCGCCGACGTGCGCGGCCACCGCTTTCCGCCGCCGAACGAGGGCTGCACCGGCAGCGGCTGGAAGCTCGTCATCTCCGCGCACGATTCCTGAACCGCGAGGATGAGCGGGGTGGTGCTTCGCCCGCCGGTGGAGCCGATGCTGGCTCAGGCGCGCGACAGCCTGCCTCCGCCCGGCGCACTCCCCGGCGATCTGATCTTTCAGCCGAAGTGGGACGGCTTCAGAGCGCTCCTGTTCACGCCCGGCGCCCCGGCATCTGGGCCGGTGCTGCTGCAGTCCCGGAGAGGCAACCTCATCCAGGACCGGTTCCCGGACCTGGTGCGCGCGGCCGCAGACCTGCCGCCCGGCCTGGTCCTGGACGGCGAGCTGCTCGTCTCGTCCGAGGGCCGCTTGTCCTTCGAGGCCCTGCAGCGCAGAGCGGCGACCAGCGGCCGGAACGCCGCCCGCCTCGCCGCCGAAACCCCCGCGATCTTCGTCTTCTCTGTCAAGTTCAGCGTGTTGAAGTCAGACGTGTTCCGGCCTCGTACGGGGCCCATCGTTCGACTGCTGCCAGCCCTCATGGGACCGGCGGCTACGAGGTGGCGGGGTGCCATGGCGCATCTGTCCGGGTGGGCAGCGCGTCGGCGGTCAGTTCGAGCGCGTACACCGGCCGTTCGTCGTCGGGGACGGGGCCGAGGTAGTGGTGGCCGGTCATGTGACACCAGGCGGGCAGGTCCAGGGGTGCGGCGGGGTCGGTGGCGATGACGTGGACGATGGTGCCCGACTTCGCGCCGTCGATCTCCTTGCGCAGGCGCAGCAGGAGGGTGACGCAGAGCAGGCCGGTTCCGTCGACGGTGACGTCCGGAGCAGGAGGCTCGTGGCTCATCGGCGGTAGGCAGTAGCGGCGACGGCGGGCAGGAGGGCCAGGGAGAGTGCGCCGCCGGTGAGGGCGAGGGCGGGGTAGCTGGTGGCGGCGACCATGATGCCGGAGGCCATGCCGCCGGTGGCGCCGGCGATGGCGATGGAGACGTCGACCAGCCCTTGGGTCTTGGCGCGGGTGGCGAGGGGGACGCTGTCGGTGATGATCGCGGTGCCGGACACGAGGCCGAAGTTCCAGCCCAGTCCCAGCAGGGCGAGGGCGAGCGCGAGGAGGGCAATGGAGTCGCCGGGCGCGGTGCTGGTCATGTCTCTTCCTGCGTGCGGCGGTGGGCAGTGGGTGTGTCAGGGGGATCAGGGGGTTGTGGTTGCTGGCGGTGTCCACTGCTGGTCGTTCCACGCCGGGTCGACGGGTGTGTGGGTGAGGTGGTTGGTGTAGTTGGACAGGGTCTTCATGCCGACGCCCAGGACGATGTCCAGGATCTGGCGGTGGGTGTGTCCGGCGGCGAGGAAGCCGGCGATGTCCTGCTCGTCGGCCCAGCCGCGCTTGTCGACGATGGCCTGGGTGAGGCGGCGTATGGCTTCCAGTGACGGGTCCTGCAAGGGGGTGGCGTCGCGTAGGGCGTTGACGTCGTGTGGGGTGAGACCGGCGCGCAGGGCGAGGGTGGAGTGCGCGGCGACGCAGTGCGGGCAGGCGTTGGCGACGCTCGCGGTGAGCAGGACGACCTGCTGCGCGGGCTTCGGCAGGGAGGAGGCGGCGAACTGCTGGGCCAGGGCGGTGTAGCCGGCCAGGAGTTGCGGGGATTCGGCCATGACGGCGTTGAGGGTGGTGAGGAAACCCATGCGTTCGCGGGCCGCAGTGAGGTGCGGGAGGGCCTCGGCGGGTGCGGTGGCCTCGTCGTGGAGGGGGAAGCCGGTCATGGGATGGATGCCTTTCGTGCAGAGGTCGTACGGGCCGCCCACCGGGCCCTCGTACAGGTCCGGTGGGCGGAAGGAGGAGGGCTGTCAGTGGGTGTCGAGGGCCTGGGCGAGATCGGCGATCAGGTCGTCGGCGTCTTCGAGGCCGACCGAGAGGCGGACCATGCTGTCCGCGATGCCGCGCTTGGGGCGTTCGGCCGGGTCCAGGCCGTGGTGGGTGGTGGTGATGGGCTGGGTGACCAGGGACTCGACCCCGCCGAGACTGGGCGCGATGGCGAACAGCCGCAGCCGGTCCACCACGGCGGCGGTCTGGTCGGCGTCTGCGTCCAGGACGGCGCTGAGCATGCCGCCCCCGCCGCGCATCTGCGTGTCCACGATGCGCTTCTGCTCGCCGGTGGCCAGCCCGGGGTAGTGGACGTGGGCCACGCGCGGGTGCGTCTGGAGGAAGGCGGCGACCGCCTGTGCGGTGTCGTTCTGGGCGCGGACCCGGACGGGGAGGGAGCGCAGGGAGCGGGCGAGGAGGAAGGCGGTCTCGGGGGCGATGACCTGGCCGAGGTTCTTGCGCCACCCCGCTATCGGGGCGAGGTGTTCGGCGGGGCCGATCAGGGCTCCGGCGGTGAGGTCGGAGTGCCCGCCGAGGTACTTGGTCGCGGAGTGCACGACCAGGTCCGCACCGTGGTCGAGGGGGTTCTGGTTGACCGGGGTGGCGAAGGTGTTGTCCACCACCGTCAGGGCCCCGACGGTGCGGGCCTGTTCGGCGATGGCGGCGATGTCGAAGACGGTCAGGGTGGGGTTGGCCGGGGTCTCGAAGAACACGATCCGTGTGCGGTCGGTCAGGACCTCGGGAAGGCGGTCGAGTTCGTCGGCGCGCAGGAAGGTGGTGGTGATGCCGACCTGGGGCAGGTTGTCGCCGAGAAGTTCGAAGGTGCCGCCGTAGACCTCGCCGATACACACGATGTGGTCGCCGGTGCGGCAGTGCGCGAGGAACGTGGCGGCTTCGGCCGCCATGCCGGAGGAGAACGCCAGGGCCTGTTCGCCGCCTTCAAGGTCGGCGAGTTTGGCCTCGGTGGAGCGGATGGTGGGGTTGAGGCCGTAGCGGGTGTAGAGGTTCCCGCTCTTGCGGCCTTCGACGACGTCCAGGAGGTCGGCGGTGGTGTCGAACGCGAACGTGGAGTGGTTGTAGAGCGGCGTGTGGACGGCGCCCTCGGCGTCGCGGCGTTCGCCGGCGTGGACACTGCGGGTGGACAGTCCGTGCGCGGTGTTCTCGGTCATGCCTCTCCTGCTCATCGTCGATCTCTTGGCTGCGGGCCGGTCGGCCCGGTCACTGCGCGGAAGTCGCCTCGATCAGGGCTGCTGCCGCCGTCTCGATGGCCTTCTCCGTGGTCCAGCGCCCCAGAGACAGCCGCAGCGCGCCGAGCGCGCGGGCCGTGTCGAGGCCCATCTCGGAGAGGACCGGTGAAGGGGTGTGGGTGCCGCTGTGGCAGGCCGAACCGGTCGAGGCCGCGACCCAGTCCGCGGCGGCCAGGATTTCGTGCCCGAGGGCCCCTTCCACACTGATGTTCAGCGTGTTCGGTAGCCGCTCCTTCTCCGGTCCGTTCAGGCGGATTCGATCCGGCAGGGCCGCCGCCAGCCGCTGGTGGAGGTCGTCCCGCAGGACCGCGAGGCGGGCCGGGGCCCCGGCGGCGAGCTCATCGGCGGCGAGTTGGGCAGCGGTGCCGAGCGCGGCGGCCAGGGCGACGTTCTCGGTGCCGGCGCGCAGGCCGCGTTCCTGCCCGCCGCCATAGACGACTGGCTCCAGCCGTACTCCCTCGCGTACGTACAGGGCTGCCGCACCCTTCGGGGCGTACATCTTGTGGCCCACGATCGTGAGCAGGTCCACGCCCAGCTCGCCGACATCGAGGGAGATCTTTCCGGCGGCCTGTGCTGCGTCGCAGTGGAACAGCGCCCCGTGTTCCCGCGTGAGGGCGGCGAGTTCGGCGATCGGCTGGAGGGCGCCGGTCTCGTTGTTCGCCGCCATCACCGACACCAGCACCGTGTCCTCGGTGAGCGCCGCAGCCAGGGCAGCTGGGTCGACGAGCCCGTGGCCGTCGACGGGCAGGACCGTCACCCGCACTCCGTGCAGGCGCTCCAGAGAGCGGCAGGTTTCCAGGATCGCCGGGTGCTCGGTGGCCTGGGTAATCACATGCGGGTGTGAGTGGCCGGAGGCGAGGACCGTGCCGCGCAGGGCGAGCAGGTCCGCCTCCGAGCCGGAAGCGGTGAAGATGACCTCGCCGGGCCGGGCCCCGATCAGGCCGGCGACTTGGGCGCGCGCCTGATCGAGCGCTCGCCGCGGTGCATCGGCATAGGGGTGGTCGCTGGAGGGGTTGCCGAAGAAGTCGGTCAGGTACGGCCACATCGCAGTCGCGACCCGGGGGTCGACGGGGGTGGTGGCGTTGTAGTCGAGGTACACCGGCCCGTCTGCGAGCCCCGGGTGGGGCGGGAGGCCGCCCGCCGGGCCGGTCACGTCAGCTCTGCGGCGTCGACGGGCAGCTCGGACAGGCGCCACTCCAGCATGCCGTCGTTGAGGCGGATTGCCCGGCGTCCACGGTCGGTCAGCAGCCGTACGGCGTCGTAGGCCAGGACGCAGTATTCACCCCGGCAGTAGACGACGATCTCGGCCTGCTCGGGAAGTTCGTTGATCCGCCCAGCCAGCTCGTCCACCGGGATCGATACGGCGCCGGGGATGTGCCCGGCGAGGTACTCCTCCACCGGCCGTACATCGAGTACGACGACGTCCCCGGCAGCGGTGCGGGCGCGCAGCTCCTCGCGGCTCACCTCGCCGGTCGTGTCCTGGCCGAGGTAGGCGTCACGGGCGGCGGGCACGGCGGCCTGGTGTTTCTCGGCGACCTTGCGCAGCAGCGCGAACAGCTGGGCGACATCGTCGCCGGCGAGCCGGTAGTGGATGCGCACCCCCTCGCGACGGGTCGCGACGAATCCGGCCTGCTTGAGGGTCTGCAAGTGCGCCGACGCGGTGGTCAGGTTCAGCCCGGCCGCCTTGGCGAGTGCGTCGACGGTGCGCTCCCCCTGCGCCAGCAGATCGAGCAGTTCCAGCCGCTTTCCGCTGGCCAGCGCCTTGCCGCTGGCCGCGAACGCGTCGTACAGCGTGGCCTTCGTGGTGCTCTTCATGTTCTCCGCCATGACATCCTCCATAAATCCATGGATTATTGTATTCGATGGTGGGCGTGGTGACCACACGCCCCGCTCCCAAGATCGTTGGAGGACACCGTGGGCTTCGCGGACGACCACCTGATACCCCTCGTCGACGAAGGGCTGGGCAACAGCGCCTATCTGCTCGACCTCGGCGACGGCCGCGCCCTGGCCATGGACGCGAGCCGCGACCTGCGCGCCCTGCACCAGGCAGCTGGGCGGCGCCGTCTGAGTGTCGCGTTCGCCGCCGACACCCATCTGCACGCCGACTTCCTCTCCGGCGCCGTCCAGCTCGCCCACGATCACGGCGCTGCCGTCCTCGCCTCGGCTGCCGGGCACCGCGCGTTCGACCACCAGGGCTTGACCGACGGAGACGAAGTCGACCTGGGCGGGCTGACCCTGCGCGCGCTCGCCACCCCCGGCCACACCGACGAGCACCTGTCTTTCCTGCTCCTGGACGGCTCCCATGAGCTCGGGGTGTTCACCGGCGGGTCACTGATCGTGAACTCCGCCGCCCGCACCGACCTCCTCGGCAAGGAGCGCACCGACGAACTCGCCCGCGCCCAGTACCGGTCGCTCAAGCGCCTGACCGCGCTGCCGGACGAGGTCGCGGTGTGGCCCACCCACGGCGCCGGATCGTTCTGTTCCGCCCCGCCCGGCACCGAGCGCACCACCACCATCGGCGCGCAGAAGCAGGCCAACCCCCTGCTGGCCGCCCCCGACGAGGACGCCTTCGTCCGCCAGCTCGTGGCGAGCCTGGGCACCTACCCCGCCTACTTCGACCGCCTCGCCGAGACCAACCGGCGCGGGCCCACGATCCTGACCACCGCGCCGCTGCTGCCCGCACTGTCCACCGCGCAAATCCGGGCTCTGCTCGCCGCAGGCGGCCACGTGGTAGATGTCCGGCCCGCCGCGGACTTCGCCGCCGGCCACATCCCCGGGGCCCTGTCGATTCCGCTGCGCGAGCAGTTCGCCACCTGGCTCGGCTGGCTCCTGCCCGACACCGCACCCCTCGCCTTCGTCACCGGCGACAACCAGGACCTGAGCGAAATCGTCTGGCAGGCATACAAGATCGGCTACGAACGGCTCGCCGGACGTCTCGCCGGCGGCATGAGCGCCTGGCTCGCCGACGGCGGCCAGCAGAACACCACCGACTACGTCCCAGCCGATCAGGCCGGGAACGCTCCGGTCCTCGACATCCGGCAGAGCGCCGAGCACACCGCCGGGCACATCCCCGGCGCCCTGCACATCGAACTCGGCGACCTCACCGACCGCGCCGCCGACGCACCGGCGGGCGCGATCGTCCACTGCGGACACGGCGAGCGCGCCATGACCGCCGCCAGCCTGCTGGAGCGCGCCGGACGCAACGACCTCACGGTCCTGGACGGCGGGCCGGACCAGTACGCCGCAGCCCACGGCCTGCACCTGGCCGACGGCACGGAGAACGCTCGCTCGTGAACGCCAACCCTCACACCGCCACACCGACCGACGCCTCCGGGCGGCCGGTCCGCCTCGGCCTGCGCGAGAACTGGCTCCAGTTCACGCTGCTGGTCATCGTCAACATCTGCGTCGGCGGCCTGGTCGGCCTGGAACGCACCACCGTCCCGCTCATCGGCTCCGAGACCTTCGGCCTGACCAGCGACCTGGCCGTCTTCTCCTTCATCATCGCCTTCGGCCTCACCAAAGCCTTCACCAACCTCGCCGCCGGTGCACTGACGGCCCGCTTCCGCCGCAAGCAACTGCTCGTGGCCGGCTGGCTCCTCGGCATCCCCGTCCCCTTCGCCCTGGCCTACGCACCGTCCTGGGGCTGGATCATCGCCGCGAACGTACTGCTGGGCCTGAACCAGGGCCTGACCTGGTCGATGACCGTCAACATGAAGATCGACCTCGTCGGCCCCTCCCGCCGCGGGCTCGCCACCGGACTGAACGAGGCCGCCGGCTACACCGCAGTCGGCGTCACCGCCCTGCTCACCGGCTACCTCGCCACCAGCTACGGCCTGCGCCCCGTCCCCGAACTCATCGGCGTCATCTTCGTCGTCGCGGGTCTTGCCCTGGCCCTCGTCGTCCGCGACACCGCCGCCCACGTCGCCCTCGAACTCGCCAACCACACCAAGCCGCTGCCCACCGGCGAGGACACCGGCCTCAAGGCCACCTTCGCCCGCACCTCCTGGCGCAACCGCTCCCTGCGCGGCGCCAGCCAGGCCGGACTGATCAACAACCTCAACGACGGCCTGACATGGGGCGTCTTCCCCCTGCTGTTCACCGACCACGGCCTGGGACTGGCCGCTGTCGGCCTCATCAAGGGGCTGTACCCGATCCTGTGGGGCATCGGCCAGATCCCCACCGGACACCTCGCCGACCGGATCGGCCGCAAGCCGCTGATCGTCTACGGCATGCTCGTCCAGTCAGCCGGCTTCGTCCTCGCCCTCGTACTCCTTGACCGGCCCCTGCTCGCGGGCATCATCTCCGCGGTCTTCCTCGGTCTCGGCACGGCCATGGTCTACCCGGCCCTCATCGCGTCCATCTCCGACCACGCCCACCCCGCCTGGCGCGCCAACGCCCTGGGCACCTACCGCTTCTGGCGCGACATCGGCTACGCCGCAGGCGCTCTCGTGGCAGGAATCCTCGCCGACGCCCTCGGCCTGAACGCCACTGTCATCGCCGCAGCCGTTCTCACCGCCGCCTCCGGCCTGCTCGCCGCACGCTGGATCACCGAACACCACACCAAGTAAGCGGCCAGTGGCTCGGACGGACCCTGATCTGCAGTGGGCAGCCCACCCCCGGCCCCCGAGGTGTGCGAGCTCGCGCATTGGCCGGGGCGTCCCAAGGCGGTGAGCTGCTGCGGTGCTGTCACCAGGTGACCGGCAGCTCGACGAGACCGCCGGTCAGGACATCACTGCGGACCCGCAGGTCCTCGACCGGCACGGCAAGCCGCATCGTGGGAAAACGGGAAATCAACTGGCCGAAGGCCACCTGGAGTTCCAGGCGGGCCAGGGGCGCGCCGATGCAGTAACGCACGCCGTGTCCGAAGGTGAGGTGTGCGGTAGCCCGCCGGGTGACATCGAAGCGGTCGGGGTCGGCGAAGACGGCCTGGTCGTGGTTGGCGGCGCCGTTGTCCAGCATGACCAGGTCCCCGGATCGGATGGTGACGCCGCCTACCTCGATGTCGGTGTGGGCGTAGCGCGGGATGCCTCCCCCGCTCTTGCCCGGGACGCGCATGATCTCCTCGACCGCTCCGGGGATCAGGCCGGGGTCGTCCAGCAGCAGCCGCCATTGGTCCGCGCTGGTCAGCAGGAGCAGCGCACCCATGCCGATCTGGACGACCGTGGTCTCGTGTCCTGCGAACAGCAGTGCCATCGACAGCATGGCGATCTCGTCGTCTCCGACGCCGTCGGTCGCGCAGAGCCAGGAGATCACGTCGTCGCCGGGCTGGTCCCGTTTGCGGGTCACCAGTTCCTGGCCGTAGGCGAAGAGGTCTCCCAGCCCCTGCTCCGAGCGGGTCCTGTCGAGTACGTCGGCGGCGGCCTGCGTCCATGCGCGGAACTGCGTGCGCTCTTGGTAGGGCACGCCGAGGAGTTCGCAGATCACCAGGACCGGCAGGGGGATGGCGAGCGCGGCGTTGAGGTCGGCCGGGGTGCCTTGCTGCGCCAGATCGTCCAGGAGGCTGGCGGCCAGCGCCTCCACCCGTCCGCGCAAGGCCCGCATGCGGCCCGGAGTGAAGTGCGGCTGCAGCAGTGACCGCATCCGCGCATGGTCGGTCTTCTCTGTGTCGTAATTGCCCAACGGCCCTCCGAACAGGGCTGACTCCCCGGATCGGGCCGCGCTGTCCGGGTCGGGGTGGGACCGGCCGAGCCGGTCGTCGCCGAGCAGGCGCCGTACCTCCTCGTACCCGGTCACCAGCCAGGCGTCGTCGCTGACCCGGGTGCGGATCCGGTGGACGGGGCCGTCATCCTGCAAGGCGCGGAGCGTCGGTGGTACTTGCAGCGGGCCGCTCTGGTCGAAGGGCAGCTGGACCGTCATGTCGCCTCCCAGGTGAAGCCATTTGTATACTCGGCTTTGTACAAAGCTACTTGTACACTTTGAAGTAAACAAGATGGAGGGGTGGCTGATGGTGGCAGAGCAGACGGCTCCCGGCGGGCCCGGTCCTGTCAGGCGTATGCGGAAAGACGAGCGGCGGGAGCAGATCCTCGACGCAGCGACCCGGGCCTTCGCGCGGGCCGGTTTCACTGCCACGAGCCTCGATGACGTCGCAGGCGAGGCCGATCTCACCCGTGTGATGCTCTACCGGCACTTCGCATCCAAAGCCGACCTCTACCGCGCCACCCTGGATCGCGCCTGCACCCGGCTCGCCGTAGCGGTGGGCAGCGACGACTTCGATGACGAGTCGATCCCCGCCCTCCTGCGTGCCGCCTCGGCCGACCCCGAAGGCTTCCGGCTGCTGTTCCACCACGCGGCCCGGGAGCCGGAGTTCCGCGACCTCATCGACAGCCTCACCACCGCCTCAGCCGAGATCGCACAGCGCAATCTCGCCCGGCGCATTCCGGCAGGGCCCTGGCTGAACTGGGCAGCGCGCGTGATCCCTGCCTTCACCACCGACGCCGTCATCGGTTGGCTGGATGCGGGACAGCCCGACCCGCACCTGGCTGCCGCCCGGATTGATCGTGCCGTACAGGGCATCATCGAAGCCGCCCAGCGGACCGAGAAGTAGCCCGGCGACCACTGATGGCGCTCTTTGAATCTGGGTCTGGTCGGAATTTCGTGACGGTCACGATCACGTAGTCCTCAGCGTCTGTGAACAGTCACATAATCTCCCTGGGGAAGTCCATGAACTTCCCCAGGGAGATCCCGAACGCGCTTCCGCGGTTTTCCGGTCCTACCGGCGCGGCGGCGCACGCTCAGGGCGATCCGACAGATGCAGCCTTGGTCCGTTGATGTCGGTCAGTAGCCGATGGTGAAGCGGCGTTGGACGGAGCGCGGCAGTTCGGCCTCGTCGACAAGGGCGACGGCGGAGTCCTCCATGGAGATACGGCTGCGCCCTTCCGCGTCGAGTACCGGCTGGTCGCCGCCGATTCGGAACCGGCCCGTACGTTCGCCGGGTGCGATGTCCTCCGCGGGGCTGAAGTAGGTCCACAGCCGGTTGGAGGTGCGCAGGACGTTCAGGGCGTCGCGGTGACCGCGCACCGCGGCGGCGTACTCCCTCGGCAGGCCGATCTCGTCGAGGGTTTCGTGCAGGAGTTCGTCGGAGTCGGCCCGTACGACTCCGGGCTCGATCTCCAGGCTGCCGGCACCGCCGATGACGATGAGCCGGGTCCGTGGGTGGCTTTCCAGCGCCTTCAGGAGTGCTCGCGCGGCGGTGGCGTACACCGTGGGATCGGCGATCGATCGGGCCACGGTGTCGGCGATGTCCTTGGCGGCGTTTCCGGGCTGGAATCCGCTGATCAGTACGTCGAGGCCGGGTATGACGGCGGCGACGGCGTCGGCGTCGAGGACGTCGACGCTCTTCCAGACGACGTTCTTGCGGTCCTCGTCGATCCGCGTGGCATCGCGGCTGAAGGCCGTGACGTGATGCCCCCGGTCGAGGGCTTCGGTGACGACGCGACTGCCGATGCCGCCTGTGGCCCCGATGACTCCGATGTGCATGGCTCTCCCTGGGTAGTTGCTCGTACTGCCGCCTACCTTCGCGGCAGACAGAGACTATACGGCGTGAAGTATTAATACGGTGCACAGTATTGTGACGCTGTAGAGTGAGTAGCCATGGAAAGCGTGGGAAACACCAAGGGGCGCCGCGAGCGGTTGAGGGCCGAGACGACCGCTGAGATCAAGAAGGTCGCGCTGGAGTTGATGGCCTCGGGGGGACCAGACGCGATCACGCTGCGGGCCATCGCACGCGAGATGGGTATGACGGCCAACGCCATCTACGGCTACTTCGCCACCCGCGACGACCTGGTCACCACGCTGATCAGCAACGTCTACACCTCGCTGGCCGACACCGTGGACGCCGCCTGGGACGCCGCCCCAGCTCAGGATCCGGCCGCTCGGATCCAGGCATGGGCCCGCGCCTTCAGGAACTGGGCGCTGGCCAACCCAGAGGGCTTCCGCCTCATCTACGGCGACCCCGTCCCCGGCTACCATCCGCCCGAGGGCGGCGCCGCTCCGGAAGCCGCCCGCCGTGTCTGCACTGGCATCACCGCACTCGCAGCGGCGGCCTGGCCGCACGCCGAACTCCGTTACTCGAACAGCGACTTCGAGTGGTCCGACTTCGACCTCGGTCTGCTGGACAAGGTCCGCCCGGCCTTCCCCGACCTGCCCCCGGCCGGCGTGGCGCTTGCCCTGCGTATCTGGAGCCACCTGCACGGCCTGGTGTCACTGGAGATCTACGGCCACCTGCAGACCCAGGCCCTCAGCCCGGAGAAGCTCTTCCGCGAAGAACTGGCCCAGCTCATCCAGTCCTTGGGCATCACACCGCAGAGCTGACTGCCCTGCGCAAGCGACCCAGCTACAGGACCCTTTGACTCGCCTCTGTAGGGCAAGCAACTACCGCCGGGGCATCAATCCCACGAGCGTGCGCGCCGCCGCCGGGGGTGCCTCCCAGGCATTGCGTGACGCTCAAGCCGCCGTCAACGGCGAAAAACCTGACCCTCGACAGCGTCGTGTTTCCGTGCGGGAATGCCCTGGTTATGAGGTTTCTGTCCGCGATGAAGGACGTGCTGTTCCCGGATGCCATGGGGATGGTGCTGGACCGGTTGGCCGAGGTGGACGGGGTAGTTGTGGCCGAAGCCCGCAGCGTCCTGCCGGAGTTGACGTGCCCGGACTGCGCGACCGTGTCGCGCCGGGTGCACAGCCGTTACGGACGACGGCTCGCCGAGTACCCGGTCAGCGGGCGCCGAATGGTGGTGAAGCTGGAGGTCCGGCGATTCTTCTGCGACGCCGCCGGCTGCGCAAGGCGCACGTTCGTCGAGCAGGTCGAGGGCCTGACCACGCGCTATGCCCGTGCCGGGCCCGGCGTGAAGACGCTTTGGCGCTCCGTTGCGCTCACGGCGGGCGATCGGCCGGGTATGCGGCTGTGCCGCTCGCTGGCCATACCCACCGGCCGGGCCCGGCTGCTCGGCCAGCTGCACGCGCCCGACGTTCCCGCCCGCAGCCCACGAGTGCTGGGCGTCGACGACTTCGCCTTCCGCCGCTCGCGCACCTACGGGACCATCCTGCTCGACGTCGAGACCTCCACACCCATCGACCTGTTGCCCGACCGCACCAGCGAGACGCTGGCCGCCTGGCTCACCGCACACCCCGGCGCCGAGATCATCTGCCGGGACCGCGACAGCGGCTACAGTCGCGCGATCAAGGAGGCGGTGCCAGATGCCACCGAGGTGGCCGACCGCTGGCACATGTTGCAAAACCTGTCCGCCGCGATCGAGAAGACCTGCCACCAACACCGCGCCTGCCTGCACAAATACGCCCTGGACGACGTGGACGCACCCGCGCCGCCGACCGCACCACCCACGGCCCTGCTGCCACTGACGCCGCCGCTCGACAACATCCCCGCCACCCCGCTCATACAGCGGGTCAGCGAACGGTATGCGGAGATTCACCGATTACGAGAGGCGACGTGGACGATCAGCGCCATCGCCCGCCGGTTCGGACTGGACCGCAAAACCGTCCGCCGCTACCTGACCACCGATCTCGAGGTGCTGATCGCCTCGGCCCGCGACCGCCGCCCCCGTCAACTGGACCCCTACCGGCCTTACCTGCAACAACGGTTCACTGACGGCTGCACCAACGCCGCCCAGCTCTACCGCGAGATCCACGAGCACGGCTACCGCGGCAACCACCAGGCCGTCCGCCTCTACATCCGCACCATGCGCGGCGGCACCGCCGCGGCAGAGCCTCCCCGTCCCATCCCCACACCACGCAAGATCACCTCATGGATCATGAGACCGCGCGACGGACTCAGCCGTGAGGAACAAGACCAGCTCGGCGAAGTGCGCATCGCCTGCCCGGACATCGCCACCGCCTGCGACCTGGCACGCGTCTTCACCGGCCTGGTCCGCGACCGGCGAGGGCACCTCCTCGCCGACTGGGTCCGCGAGGCCGAGACCAACGGGCCCGGCCCCGTGCGGGGCTTCGCCGGATTCCTCCGCCAGGACTGGGACGCCGTCCTCGCCGGCATGACACTCGACTACAGCTCCGGCGTCGTCGAAGGCCACGTCAACCGTTTAAGACGATCAAGCGGCAGATGTACGGCCGAGGCTCCTTCAGGCTCCTCCGCACCCGCGTCTTGCTGCGATCGTGACCGTCACGAAATTCCGACCAGACCCAAAATTCGAGATCGTCATCACCACTGCAGATGACTTGGAACTGGACTGCTCTCGAGAGACCCGGAGCGTGCGGCACGCGGTCACTGCGTGGAACCGCCGCAACCCCGCGCTGACTTCGCCAGCCTTCCCGTCGGCGCATCCTGCCCGCCCGCCGCCTGCCGGATCGCTGAGCGCCGTCCCGGCACCCGCTGAACCGAGGCGCTCCACCCAGTCCCTGCCTCTACCGAGGGAGGGACTGGGTGACCCGCCACAAGCGACGGGGCAACTCGCCTTCCTCGAACGGGTGGACCTCCTGCAGCCTCCAGCCCCCGGCCAGAGCGTCGACGAGGTCGCGGTCGAAGAAGCGCACAGCGAAACCACCGTGCTCGAAGATGCCGTCCCCATGAGCGACACCCGTGCCGTAGTGGGCATCGCCGGTGTGACGGACGGTGTACACAAATGTGCCCCCAGGCCGCAGCACGCGGCCAATTTCATCCACTGCCGCAAGGATTTCCTTCGTCGACAGCGCCATACACAGCAGCATGTGCGCGAACACCGCATCGACCGAAGCGTCCGCCAGGGGCAGCGGCTCTCGGACATCGTGCACGACTGCGGTCACCCGGTCCTCGAGCCCCCGAGTACGAGCGGCTCGCCGCAGCTCCTCCAGCCCGGTCCCGGAGAAGTCGGCAGCCTGCACGGTGAAGCCCCGGGCCGCGAAGTACAGCGCGTCACGGCCATGGCCAGCGCCCAGCTCGAGAACGTTCCGCGCCCCGGCAGCACGGAAGACCCTGGAGGTGTGGACTGCAGCTGCGGACGGCTCCTCGCCGTACATCCCCGGGTGGGCGGTGTAGGTGTCCTGCCAGTGCCGCCGCTGGTTCTCGGCCAGCTCCTGCGCGTCCGCCAAAGCCTTCGACCTCCTGCTCGTGTCGGGGCAGCTTAGATGTTTCGGCACGGCTTGGTTGGCAGCGCAGGGACCTGAGGGGTTGGGCTGGGACGGTGCGTGGAACAGCTGCCGTTGTCCGAGGCTGTTGACGCCTCGGGCGTCGCCGCTTGGAGTCTGGCTTGCAGGTCAGCAGTCTGGACGAAGCGGGGTATGGCTCGTTTATGACGTCCCTTTCCCTTCCGCTCCCGTTGGCGCTGTGTCGTTCTGTCCTGGAAGTCCCAAGCGGAGCAGATCTGAGTCTGGAGCCGAAGTTCGACGGATGGCGCTGCCAGGTCCTCACGAGGGCGGGTCGCCTGTGGAGCCGTCATGGCACTGACCTCACCGGCCCCTTCGGCGACATCGCCCGTGCTGCGCGGGCGATGCCCGAGTGTGTGCTGGACGGGGAGCTCGTTGCAGTCCTGAACAGTGGAGTCGTGGCCTTCTCACGGCTGCAGTCCCGCTCCGGGCGGGGGCCTCGACGCGGGGAAGATTTTACAGTCCATCTGGCCGTTTTCGATCTCCTGGCGGTGGGGGACACGGACTGGCGGCCGCGCAGGTATCAAGAGCGCCGACAGAGGCTGCTTGAGGTACTGGAGGAAGGTCCGGCACTCATCCGACCGGTCCCCGCCACCAGCGACGTGGAGCACGCTCTTCGGTGGGTGGGCAGTCTGGGCGGTATCGAGGGCCTGGTGGCCAAACCGAACCTGCCCTACATCGCCGGCCGGTCCTCGGGCTGGCTGAAGTGGCGGCGCACGCACACCAGCGAGGCCGCCGTGCTGGGTATCAGCGGCCAGACCCCGGCCACTCAGTGCCTGGTCCTGGGACTGCCCCGGGCCGATGGACGGATGCGGGCGGTGGGAGTGAGTCTGCCGGTGGCCCGGGCGGTCCGCCGCGTTCTGGCTTCCTTGTTGCAGCCCACCGGCGACGCAACGGCCACGCTGCCGGGAACAGTTGGTGGCCTGCCCGGCGCCGCTCCGGTCAGCTACCTGCCGGTGGTCGCGAGCATCGTGGTGGAGATCGAGGCCGATCAGGAACGCCCTGTGGAGTTCGGCCGGTTCCGCCATCGGCCCCGCGTGCTGCGAGTCCGCGGTGACATGACGGCCAGCGACCTGCCGACCGAAGGGTGAGGGTGCGGTCAGCGGATGGACGCATGATTCATGAACCCGGTGCTGCGGGTGCGCCCGAGGGCTTTTCGCCCGGACGAGCGTCCGCAGGTCGTGTCGTGGGGAGCGCACGGACGTGGCCGTGGAGGGCGGCCGCCGCGGTGCGCAGCTGATGGTTATCTGCGCTGAGCTCGTGGAAGGCGTAGACGAGATATTCGACGTCCTGGCGCAGTTGGGCGAGTTTCTCGGCGTCCCGGGCCCGTAGTTCCTTGAGTTTGGTGATCTGCTGGCGCAGCCGCCGTTCGTTGTCTGGCATCCGGCCGCGGGCACGAACCGCCTCGTAGAAGTGGTTCTTCAAGTCCAGGTGGCGCTGGGTGAGCGCGTTGCGGGGCACGCCGGCCTCCTCGGCAAGGGCGACGATGGTCAAAGCGCCGGTGGAGCGGTGCGGCGCGCCGGCCAGGATGCGGTCCATGGCGGCGCGGATGCGCTCGCGCTCGTCGGGGGCGGGAGTCACGGTGTCGGCTCCTCGGAAATCAGGCGGGTGCGTTGATGGGTGGCGGCCAGCTCGCGCAGGCGGGTGGCACGGGCGCTCAGGCGCTGGGCCAGCGGGGACGGGGTGAGCGGGCTGCCTGCTTGCTGGTCAACGTGGTCGGCTTCGGCGGCGAGTTGGGTGGCATGGTGGTCGGTGCGGGCAATGTTGGCGCAGCCGGGTTGGCAGCGCTCCAGGGCAGGGGCTTCGGGGCGGGGCCCAGACCGGCTGCACAGGGCCTTGTCGCGGTCGTAGATGCACATCAGGTAGCTGTGCGGGTTCTCATGCACGGCCAGTTGCGGGTTGGTCAGGACTTCGCGGGCCTGGCGGGCGGTGTGCAAGGCGCCGGCGAACGCGGGAGCCTGGGTGGCAGCGTGCAGGGCGCGGCGGGCAGCAGGGCCGGAGACACCGCCCCCGTCTTCCAGATCCTCATGAAGGCGGGTGAGGGTGTCGGCGGTGGTACGGGCGGTTTCGATGTCGAGGAGGTCGTGGATGCCGCCGCGACTGCGAGAGGCATAGCCGGCGCTGATGGCGGTGCGCAGGTGGCCGTACTGCAGGGCGAGGGCGACCAGTCCGCCGGGGCGGCGGGCGATGTGCCAGGCGAGGGTACGGCGGAAGCGGGCGGTGCCGATCGGGCCGTGGGGGTCCTCAGGGATGCGCTCTGCGCCTCGTCCAAGCCCGTCGGCAAGCGTGTTGGCCCAGTGGCGGAAGGCGTCGATGCGGTCACGCATCGCCTCGGGGGTGAGCGCGCCCCTGCGGCGTTGCTGGTCATACCAGTCATGTTCGGCGAGGTCGAACAGGAGCAGGCTGGTGCCGGTCATGCGCTCCAGCAGGCGTACGGCGGAAACCACCGGGCCGACCGCGACCCAGGGGGTCTCGCGCAGCCGTCCGCTGCTGAGGTGACTGCCCTCGGGTGTGGTGGCCGTCTTGTAGGTGTGCGCGCGTAGCAGAGGCGGGCCCGTGTCGGGGGTGTGGCACGCGCCGCGGCGCAGGGCGAGAGTCTCACCGGGGCGCATACCCGTGAGGTAGTTGATGACGATGAAGGCGGCGGTGCCCAGGTGCCGCCTCAGGGTGGGAGCGTCGTAAAAATCGATCGCTTCGGCCCAGGGCTGCCCGTCGACGGTTCCGGCGAGGGGCATGGCGAGCGGGCAGGGGCCGGGGTGGGCTTCCAGGTAGGGGCGCCAGTGCGCCCGTTCCGTCCGCATCACACGCTGCACCTGGTGTGGGACGGAGCCCGTGCGGGCCGCGATATAGGTCAGGGCGAGGGTCGGTCGGCCGTTTCGGAAGGTGGTCGGCAGCGGGCGCCCTGCGGCCACGAGATCGGATAGGTAGGTGCGCGCCGCGCTGCGGGCGGCTGGGGTGGCACGAGACTGCGCGACCTGGGCCGTCATGGTCTGCCAGAGCTTGTGGGCGGTGAGGATGTCGTCGGAAAAGTCCTCGACCAGGCGCAGCGCCCAGATCAGCAACGGGCCCATGGTGGCCGGTGTCAGCGGCTCGATGGCGTTCTCCCCCTGGGCAGCAAGGGGAGGGAGAAAGTCCGCCGGCGCGCGGCTGAAGGGCGGTTCTGCAATGCCGACGGGCTGCGGCGCGCACAAGGCGTCCAAGGCCCACAGCCGGGTCAGCGCCGTGAGCTCGTGCTGGGCTTCGACCCGGCCGCGTGGCCTGGCGGGCCGGTTGAGGAAGTCGGTGAAGACCTGTGCGGTACAGGAGGCAAGGCCGTGGACGCCGTTCTCGTGCAGCCAGTGAGCCAGGCGCCGCCAGCACAGGTGGGTCTGGTAGACGCCAACGCTGCTGAGCCGGGTGCGCCAGGCGGCGCCGCGCTCGGCGACGAAGCGCTCGGGCAGCGGCCGGTTGATCAACAGCCAGGCCAGCAGCCGGAACTGCTCCCGCAATGGCGCGGGGTAGGAGTTCCAGAACAGCCGTTTGGGTTGGACGGCGGGATTTCCCTCGAGCGCGGCCAGCGGCCAGATGGCATCACCGTAGCGGGGCAAAGGCGTGTGGTCAGCGACGACGCGGTCGGGCAGGAAGGCAGGCCCTGGGGGGCCCGGCAGACCGCCGGGCGCGAGGACGAGCGGGTAGGTCACGAGTCCAGGTGGCCTTTCATCAACGCCTCGATGAGGGATCGCTCTTCGTCGGTGACCGTGGCCTGGGCACGCTGCCAGGCGGTCTCGCCTAAGCGGTGCCGCAGATCTTCCAGTCGCAGGTAGGGGTCGCGCCACTCGGCCTCCCACACCGCGTCGGGCAGCACCGGACGCAGACTGCCGATGGCCCGGTGCAGATGAGCCAGGCGCGGATGGTGGCCGGGGTGGACGCGAGCATTCGGGCAGGCGGTGCACAACAGGAACGATGCCTGGCAGCCTTCTGTGCCGGGGGCGAGCGGGCTGTGCGCGAAGTCCACGCAGTCGGCCACCGCGGTGGGTTGATCCTCTGCCCGGCGTTGGGCGCTCAGGCGGGCGCGCAGCACGGTGGCGCGGGCCGCTTCCAAGGCGTCGGTGGCTCCGGCGGCGATGACGGGGGCTGCGGCCTCCCGCGCCTGTGGCTCGCGCAGCACGTACACCGCATCGTGCACGCCCTGGCTGTTTTGTCCCGACTCCCGCCGGTGCAGCACGTTCACGGTGCGGCGCAGCCGTCGCAGCGGCGAGCCGGCGAGCCCGTGCGCACGGCCCCACGACTCCACCTGGTTCCCCGACAGCCCCAGGGCGAAGGGCCCGGTGCGCAATGCGCGCCACTCTTTGCGGCGACGGCTGTCGGTGGCCTCCCGCCAGATCAGCAGCCGCCCGGCATCACCACCACCCTCCTCGACCAGGCGGCGGGCTGGGGCGGTGGCCTCCAGCACCATCGTGAGCAGTCGCCCCGGTGAGTCGGCGCCCCAGTCGGTCAGGTTCCGCGTCTCCGTGTTGCGCGCGCCGCGCCGCATCTTGTGCAACTCGATGCGGTAGACCGCCCCTACCCCGGCCTGCGCCACCGCGGAGACGATCTGGGGCACTCTCAGCTCCGAGACCGTGGAAGCGTTCCAGCCGAACTCGGCCACCAGCAGCACAGCCACCGCGGCGACCTCCTCTCGCCCCAGGAAGAGCCGCTTCCATGTCGTCTCCGCCGCCGCGCCGCCCAGCGCTGCCGCATACGCTCCCGGCACCTGGTCCGGGCGACTGAGCGGCCATGGCGGGCAGTACCCGGTGCGCGCCAACGCCTCCAACGTCTCTCCCACCAGACACTGCGCAGCGGCTTCCGGGCGCGCGCCGCTACCGCGCCAGACCTCCAGCAGCTGAAGGTTGTGAGAAATGCGCAGATGGGCAGCCCGGACCATGCGCCGGGCCGTGCTGCGGATGTGCTCGAACTCGGTCGGGGAGAAGGCTTCTTCCTTGGCAGGAAGGCGCCCCATCCGCTGTTTCATCGCCCCCCGGGCCGACGCGGAAATCTCCGGGTCACGACGCAGGAAGGCTGCGAGGGTCGCCAGCTCGTTCAACGACGTTGCGGTGTGCGGGCGGCTGAGCCGGTAGGCGCTCCAGACCGCTGGCGTCAGGTCTGCCGAGCTGGTGGGCGCAGGTTCGCGGTCGGATAGGAAACAGGCGAAACGGGCCAGGATCGTCCAGTTCGTCGTACTGGAGTGAGTCGAATTCCAGCCGCCGCCTGGGGCGCACCGGGTGGCGAACAACCGCGCCCAAGAACCCGCCAGCTTCGGCGCTACGGGCAGCTGACCGAAGTCGTAGCTCTGCGTCCGGCCCACGGCATCGTGATGCGTGACCACCAAGTCCTGTGAGTTCAAAACCGGTTGACGGCGGTGTCCTGCTTCCGGGCGCGCCGCACGCCGCCCACGCCCGCTCACCCGAGCCCCGAGGTCACATCAAGGTCCTGTACGCCCTCGCTTTCCTGGGCAATCCGTGCCATGAGCACGCTCACCCACTGCGCCGAGGGCGCAACCGCCCCCTCAGCCAGGGGTGCCGGCTCGGCCAGCAACGAGCGCAGCCGCAGGTCCGCTACCGGTGCCAAGTAGATGTCGCGGGTCGTCTCGACCTGTGCATGCCCCAGCAGATCCTGCACCATCCGCCACACATCCCCGTATAGCAGTTGAAAGTTTCGCCGCTCCTGAGGGCTCAGCCCCATCCGACGGTCCATCACGTGATGCAGCACCACCAGCATGTGCAGCGCGAAGGAGTGCCGGCACATGTGCGGGGTACAAAACGGCGGCTCGGCCACTCGTCCCGCCAGCATCCGTTCGCACCGCTGCGAAGCGGTACGGAACACGTTCTCCCACGAGGCCGGTCGCAGCGGGAGCCCCTCCTCCGTCAGCCACAGCCACAGAGGCTCCAGCCCCTGAGGCCCCTCGCGATAGAAGCTCATCCGCTCAGCGACCCCGGCGTCCGTCAGCGGGGTCCGCCCCTCACGGCCTTCCACATCGCTCCAGTGCAACGTCTTCTGCCGCAGCCCGGTCACGGCCCGCACCACCCTGCACTGCAGCAGGCCCTCATAACGCCCCTGCCGTTGGGCTCGCCGTACCGCCGCCGCGCGCGAGGACTCCACATAGCCCGCGACCTGGGCGACCACCGCGGCCGCCACATAGAAGGTCCGGGCCCGCTTCGACTTGGTCACCGCCCGCCCCAGCCGCCCAGTGCAGAACCGGCCCGCCCCCAGCGCGGGCTGTGGCATCTCGAAGGTCAGCAACGAGGCTCCCTCCGTCAGCCGCACCCCCGAGGAGAACAGCAGTTCGGCGAAGGCCGTGTTGCGTGCCTCCATCCGCCCCGTCCAGTCCTGCTCTGGGACGCCTTTCCAGGTGTGCCCGCGCAGCCCCACCTCCAGCCACAGGCGGAAGGCACGTGGGGTCAGCCAGCGCACATTGCTGCGCCGCGTCTGAGGAGCCCGCGCCTCCGGAACTCTTACCCGCGTTCCATAGCGGCCTGGCACCTCCCGCATCACCACCGGCGAGCGGACCAACACCCCAGTGCTCACGCTCCATGCGTACAGTCGACTCAAGGCAGCCAGGCCGCGGTTCCACCTCGCTCCGCCCACCCGCACCGGGTTGCGTGGAGAGCGAGTCCGCCAGTCCTCGAAGTCCCACAGGTCCTCTGCGTCGGCCTCGTGCCACCACCTGTCCCGCTGCCACAGGAAGTCGAAGAAGAGCCGGTAGTCGTCCGTGTAGTTCCGCTTTGATTCCCCACCCAGACGAGCGAACGACGAGCGGCACAGGTAGCGGCTCAGCTGTGGGTCCATCCGGTAGTCCGGAGACAACATCACCGGGTCTCCAGGGCGTCCCGCACCCACGCCGTGTGACTCTGACACCTCACGCTGCAGCAACCTTTGAACCCGCGCCGAGGGCTTCGCACACTGCTCCGGCACCCAGAAAACACGCCAACCGACCACAACACCCATCCCTGTAGATCCGCTTCAACACATCGACCCAACAGGGAATTCGTTGCCTTCGACATTCTGCAAGCGGACGAGGGGCAACCCCTGCTGCGCACCCCCTACGGCGAGCGCCGCACCCGGCTCGAAAGGCTCTTCACCGAGCACCAGCTGGCCAGCCCCTGGACGCTGTGCCCCGAGACGACGGATGAGGCGCTCGCGCAGGAGTGGCTTGCCTCCTGGACCGAAGTCCCCGGCATCGAGGGCCTCGTGGTGCGAGGCAGCCGCCAGCACTACCTCCCCGGCGCACGCGCGCTGATCAAGGTCCGTCGCCGGGACACGACCGAGGCGATCATCGGCGCCATCACCGGCACACCGAGCCATCCCCGAAGCTTGGTCCTGGGCCGTCTCGACCAGCACGGGAAGCTGCGCTCCGTCGGGCGCAGCACAGCGCTACGGGCCGACGCCGTCCGTCAGCTGTCCGGACAGCTGATGGCGGCCGGACCGGACCACCCCTGGAAAGGCGTCCGGTTCACCGCCTCCTGGGGATCACGGACGCCGCTCGATGTCGTCCTGGTGGAGCCCGACCTGGTCGCGGAGATCACCGTTGACACCGCCAGGGAGCGGGGGGCCTGGCGGCATCCGGTGCGCTTCGCCCGGATCCGAGCGGAGTTGCATCCGATGCATGTTCCGCTCTTCGGCGAGTAAGACGATTCGGCTGGTCGAACCGGCAGCCAGTATGAGGGATAGACGGTCCTGAGCTGGTTCTTTCTGTGATGCATCGATGTTGTATTAGATGCAACGCATGGACTGGCGAGTCGACCTGCCGGGTGACGCTGTGGCCACACGCACCTGCCCGGTCTGCGCCCATGCCGGTGTGTTGCATCTCAGCTCTGTGAGCTGTTGCGTGCGCGGAAGGCCGCGGCTTTGACGCGGTTGCGGCATGCGTTGGAGCAGAAGTGGCGGACGGCGTTGCGGGAGTTGTCGACGTAGACGCGGTCGCACTGCGGTGCCGTGCAGACGCCCAGGCGCCCGGCGAGGTTGCTGCCGATGGCCAGAGCCAGTGCGGTGGCGCATCCGGCGCTCCAGCCCACGGCGAGGGTGTCCGTGGTGCCGTGGAAGTGGACTTGCCAGGGTTCGCCGCCGACGCGGTCGAGTTGCGGGCGCGCCCCGGTGGTGCGCAGCAGGGCGTTCACGAGTTCCGCCGCGTCATCGGTGCGGCCGTTGTCGACGGCGTCGAACACGGCCCGCAACTGCTGGGCTGTGCGCTCGAGGTAGGCCGCGTGTTCCGGCTCGACGGCGGCATCACGGGCCTCTGCAAGAGGCAGTGCGTCGTGGATGGCCTGGGGGAGCTGATCGCCGTGTGGGGCGGTGTAGGGGCGGCCTTGCCGGGAGCCGTCGGTCAGCACATTCACGAGCGAGACAGCTGCATCGAGCAGCGTCAGCACGTGACCATCGAACATCACTTGACTGGTCACTCCTTCGGGCCTTAGCTTCCAGGCGTCACCGACGATATCCGATTCGCTAGTCACGGCTGAGGGGGTTTCATGCATGGCAGCGGACGGTTGCCGCGTGCGGTGCGGCTGCTGATCGTGGCACGGGCCGGCAACCGGCTCGGCGCGTTCTCGATGTCGTTCCTCACCGTGCTCCTCACGACCAGCTTCGGCGCCAGCACCGCCGTCGCCGGAGCTGTCAGCGCCGCTTTCGGGCTGGCCACGATTCCCTCACGCCTGGCCGGGGGGCGCCTGGCCGACCGGATCGGCCGACGCCGCACGATCGTGGCGGGCCTGACAGGCTGCGCAGTGGCGCAGCTGGGGCTCGCCGCAGCCAGCAGCCTGACACTGGTCATCTGCTGTGCGGTTCTGCTGGGACTGGTCTTCGAGCTCTACGAACCACCGAGCCAGGCCATGATCGCCGACATGGTGGCGCCCAGTGAACACGTGCGCGCATATGGCCTGTTGAACGCGGCCCTGGCTGCGGCCGGCATGGGTGCCGGGCTCCTCGCGGCGGGCCTGGGCCGCTGGGATCTGCGCTGGCTCTTTGTCGTGGACGCCCTCACGTGCCTGCTCTGCGCGCTCACCGTGCACCTGGTCCTGCCCGCCGACCACCGCACGCCCCCGCCAGCCCTCGAGCCCTTTGTCACGGTCGCCCCGTGGCGCGACCGTGCCCTGCTACTCCTGCTTGCGACAGGGACGCTGTTCGCCGTGATCTACCTCCAGATCATGATCACGCTGCCGCTGGCCATGGACCATCAAGGACTGCAGCCTGCCGATGCCGGTCTGCTGTTCACTGCTTCCGCACTCACCATCTGCGCGGGCCAACCGCTGATGCGCTGGAGCCGGCTGAACACGCTCTCGGAGCCCGTTGCCTTCGTTTTCGGGTATCTGCTGCTGGCGTCGGGGCTCGGTGGATACGCGCTCGCTCATGATCTGGCCGCCTACCTGGCGGCGACCGTGGTGTGGAGTGTGGGTGACCTCCTCCTGGTGGGCCGCGTGTACGCGGTGGTCGCCAGGCTGGCCCCGGCGAGCGCGAAGGGCCGCTACCTGGCCGTGTACGGCACCAGTTGGGGTATCGCGGGGATCGCAGCACCTCTCTTGGGGACGCAACTGCTCGAACACGCCGGGCCAGCCGGGCTGTGGAGTGCAATGGCACTCGCATGCCTGCTGCTCGCGATCCTGCAGCCAGCTCTTGTCCGCTACGTCACCTCCCGTGGTGATGACGACCAACGCCGGTCAGCCCCCGCCGAACTGAGCTGAAGGACGCCGGACTGCGGGGCATACCGCAGGGTTCGAATACGTACCTGCTACCAGCTCTGAGACTGGACGTCGCCGCCGCGGACGTACCCACCTTCGGCGCGGGCGCCGAACCGTCCGGATGAGCAGCGCGTGCTACTCCAGCACGCCCAGCTCGGTGTCGGGTCGGCAGTGCGGGCAGGCATCGACACCCTCGGCCAGCGTGCGGCGCGCCTGGTCCCGGTCCGCGCCTCGTGACCGCTTGCCCGCCATATGGCAATCGCCCCGGTGCACATACACCGGGACACGTCCGCCCAGGCCCTGCTCGATGACCCAGTCCGGAGCCGGCGGCCGAGCCTGCTCACCGCGGATCCGCTCGGTCTCCCGCCGTTCCTCGTCCGCGATCCAGACGCGGGTGCGTGCCAGGTCGCTTTCCTGCACCCGTTCTAGGAAGCGGAGCACGTCGATGCGCCGGATCTCGGTCATCAGCTGAGCCGGTAGTCCCGCCAGCCGGTGCCGCTGGCGCGCACGACGGCCCCAACCTGTTCGAGGCGGCGCAGCTGGTAGAGCACGGAGGAGGGGCTGGACAGCCCGACGGCGCGACCGATCTCCCGGACGCTGGGAGCCTCACCCCGGTCGAGGATGTGAGCGCGGATGCAGGACAGGACTGCTTGCTGCCGGTCGGTGATGTCCCACGAGCGCCGGGTCATGACCGTTCCTCGGTGCGGCGGCGAAGGTCGGCCAGCTGGGCTCGTGGCACCTCTTGGGCAAGGCGGCGTGACAGGCCGATGAGCCGTCGGCGCAGAGCGGTGTTGCTGGTGGCGGGGGCTTGGGCGAGGGCGTTGTAGGTGCGGGTCCAGTCGCGCTGGGTCTGCACGATGTCGGGGGTGTGTTCTGTGTGCACCATGCTTTTAGTAGAGCATGCGTTCGATTTCTGGTGCGAGTCAGACGCAAGCGTCGGGCGGCACTGCTGTGACTGAGCCTTCACTTGGCCATTGAGCGCCAGGGTTGGCCAGGCTTGCGCTACTCCGGGAACGGGCCGGGCTCGGAGACTCCGGCGAGCGCGGCGATCATCCGCTCTAGACCCCAGCTGGCGTCGACCAGGCGAGGGAGCCTTCCTCTCTTCTTCAGCTCCCTCAGGTACTCCTCGAACTCGTCGTGCTCTTCCTCCGGAGCGAAGACCACTACCAGGTCCGCGAAGTGGAAGTGGAAGTCGCCGACGTGGCGCCACTCCCGCTCCCACCAGAACTCCTTGCGGGTCCCCAGCGGCTTGCCCATCTGCTCGATGAAGGGGGTCAACCGCAGGATGTCCGCCTGTGCCGCCGCGTCCTCTCCTCCCTTGGACGGGTGGCAGGCGAGTTCTCGGGCCTCGTCGACCATGTTGTTGATCGGGACGGTCAGCCAGTTGTGGCCGCGTGTTATGTCGAGGTACCACACGGGGTTGGCGCCCATGCGTCGCGCGAAAGTGCGGGTGAACGCCAGGCCATAACCGCTGAACCTCATGGTGCGGTTAGGAATCTTCTCGCACATCATCCAGGCATGTTCGAGAGGCGTCTCGGTGAAGCAGACGGTCCGCTGAGTATCCGCGATGACCTCGTGCTTCTGGGCAAGGTCGGCTGCCATGCCGAAGACGTTGCGAGCCTCGATCGCGCGATCTACCAAGATCGCCTTCAAGTTGTCGCTGGCGGTGGCGCGTGCGGTGGCGCGAGTGAAGTGAACTACGAAGGCGGATAAGTCGGTGCGCCGGTGGAGCAAGGCCTCGATCGATGGCATATACGCCTCTCCTAGAAAGATGCCGGTACGGGGTGACCACTGAGAACCCGTCCTTAACCTCAGGCGATCCGTTCCGCCCTCTGCCAGGATCTGTTCGTCACCAGATACATGCTCATGCCAGACCCAACTCTTGCCGGATGAGAGGAAGTGCGTTTAAGCACTCCTGCAGGGCAGGCGGCTCTTCCGGGCTGTCACCGGAAGCAGCTTGCCGGGATTCCACATATGCGGTGCGGATCCGAAGCAGATGCTGCTCGTAATCGCTGACGCAACGACGAACAGAAGGCTGGAGACTACGCGGATCGTCATCGATCTCGCGCAAGGCCTCCTGCATCTGCGCCACGAACTCATCAGGGGACCAAAACCGTGGTGGTCTGCGCAGCGGAGAGCACACCGCTTGCGGAGAAGTGACAGTCTCGATGGCGTTGTAGGTGAGAATCGCACGAAGCCGGAACCAGGCGAGGTAGCTCCGGGGTCGTTCCGGAAGCTCGTCGACCAGGACAACGAACCGATCTACACCTCCCGGGGGGAGGACATGGCTGATCCGTTGCCGCTTGGTGTGAAGTACCTCGCCGTCCCGCCCAGATCCGGGGCTCCCCAGGATCACGTTGTAGGTACCGTTGGAGGGCTGTGTGCTCATAGGCACAAGGTGGAGCACAGTCAGTTCTGGGGGCGCTTCGTACAGCACGTCCGACAACTCCAGGGACAGCTCCGTGACATAGGCGCTCTGGCCGCCGCTGTTACGGAGCTTGACATCCAGGCCTACGGGAGGGATCCCGTGGCACGCAGCGAGCCACTGCCGGATGTCGTCTGCGTCCTGGTCTCCGGAGTCCGCGTCCGCATCCGGATAGAGCACTGCCAGATCGACCACCTCCACCCGGGCCTTCACCGGTATACGCGCTCTCAGCGCTGCCCAAGCTCCAATAGCGGCGCCCAGGAGGCCCGCTCCGACGCCGATGAGGGTTTCGACCATGGCTCGCACCGTAGCCCGCTGGGACCCTCCGACGGGGGCGTAAGCACGAGGTCGCCTGGGGTTCAAGGACGGGTTCTGAAAACGCAGTGCGTATGGCCAACTCCCCACTACCTGGCCAACTGAAATGCTCAACTGCCCTACGAGGCGCCGTTGAGGGAGCGCCTTCGGGTGGTGACCAGGGTGTGCCAGCGGTTACGGGTGGTGTCCGGGGCATCGAGCCAGCGCGCGGAAGAGGGGATGGGCAGGGGCAGGCCGGCCATGAAGGCGGCGATGTCCACGTAGTACGGGTACTCGCCGCTGGCGGTGAGGGTGCGCAGCCGCTGAAGGCCTGCGTCGGTCAGTTCGCTGCGGACGGCGTGGTGGAAGGCGACGGCGAGTTCGAGCAGGACCTGGATGGCGGTGAGTCCGGCGAGTTCTGCTTCGGTGCGTAGCAGGTGGGCGCGGTCGTCGAACTGGGTGGTTGTGGTGCCGGCGTCGCGGATGAGTGCGGCGATCTGCACGGTCAGGGACGTGGCGCGCAGGTCGAGGCCGGTCAGGTACTGCCTTGCGAGGTCGATCTCGTCATCGGCGCCGGCGGGGTCGGTGAAGGACACGGCCAGGGCGCGGTGGGCCTGGCCGTGGGCGCGTTCCCCGGCGACACCGTGCTGTTCGGCCTCGCTGCGGGCAGCCTCGTACGCGGCGGCCGCGCCGGTCATGTCGCCCTGGGGCCACAGCACGTCCCCGCGGACCCGGTGGTGGCGGCCCTTCCAGCCCAGAGTCTGGGCGGCCTCGAGGGCGGTGGGGAAGTCACCGCTGATGCGGGCAAGGTGGGCCAGACCGCGGCGGGCAGCGGTGGCGAGGCGGCCGCCAGCGTCGGCGACCCGCTGCATGCCGTGCCGCGATTCTGCGGTGCGGCCGAGGTCGCGCTGGGCTTTGGCCTGGTAGTACACCGCCATCTCGGAGAGCTCGGTGGGCAGCAGCCCGGTGTCGATGACCGCCTGGAGCCGGTCGACGGTGCGTTCGCGGTGTTCGTGCTGGCGCCGGGCCAGCGTGCTCAGCACTTCGAGAAGGGCGTCGGCCGGGCTGTCCAGCTCTCGCTCGCCGCCGGCGGGCGGGACGAGCGGCTCCCAGACGGAGTCGCCGACGTACTGCCACGCCGCGGCAGTGAGCCAGTCCAGGTCGAGGTCGAAGTCGGCGGCCAGGGCGAGGCCTTGGCGCAGGCTTCCGACCAGCAGCATCCGGTCGGGGCCAGGGTGCTGGGTGTACTGCTGGCCGACGGCGTGGAAGGCGCGCTGGGCAGCTTGGTGCCAGTCGCCTGGGGTCCAGCGGTCATCGGTGTGGTCATCGGTGCTGCGGAGGGTGGAGCGGATCAGGGCGTGCAGGTAGTAAGGCCAGATCCCGTACGGGTTCTCGCGGACGAAGGGCCGCTCGATCAGGCGTTGCGCGGGGGCTTCGCGGTCCAGGCCCGCGGCCTGGGTGGCCAGGGTCAGGTCGAAGGAGTCGAGCAGGGCCACCGAGCGCAGGACGTTGCGTTCCTCGGGGGTGAGGTCTTGCAAGGTGCGGGCGATCAGGGCGCTGAAGTCGTGGTCGAAGTCGCCGGGTTGGGGTGTCTGTCCACTGCGGCGGATCTCCAGGTAGCGCAGCACGGCGAGATCGAGATGGAGCGGCAGACCGTGTGACCGGGCGGTGATCACGGCGCGGATGCTGGGGACGATCAGGGGCGTTTCGTCGCGGGTGAGGCGGTGGGCGAGGTAGTCGTCGCAGTCCTCGGGGGAGAAGTCGCCGATCAGTACCTGGCGGTGGCGGTGGCCGACGGCTTCGGGGGCGGTGCGGGCGTGCGGAACATCGTGCACCGTCAGTCCGGGCCATGCGGTGGGGCCGGTGAAGTCCAGCTGTCCGCTGAGGGCTTCATCTCCCCACTGCAGGCGGCTGCGGCCAGTGATAATGAAGAAGGCGTTCGGCATCAGCCAGACGATGCGCTGCAACAGCCTTTCCAGATCCCGGCGGGTGCGGTCCCCGGTGTCCTCCCACGTATCGAAGAGGATCACGGGTGTGACCTGCTGGTCCGGCTTGAGTTGGGCGAGCTCCCAGGCCAGCAGGTGCGGGTAGTAGGAGAGCGCGTCCAGATCCGGCTCGGCCTCCAGCAGGTCGGCCAGGCGGGCGCAGCCGGCCAATGCGCGGACGGTCTGGCGGCGCTCGCGCAGAGCCTGGACCAGGGAACCGGTCACCTGTCCGATGGCGGATCCGACGCTGCCGGGCAGCAGCAGGGCCTGGGCGACATCGGACATGGCGTTCTGCATCTGCTGGGGCAGGGCCTGGCCGAAGCGGGAGGCCAGGCCACCGCGACGGAGGTACTCCTCCAGCGGCTCACCGGGGTGGGCATGTTCCCAGTAGCGGCGCAGAGCCAGGTCGAAGGCGGGCAGCGGGCGCCCCAAGGCTGCGGCGAGCGCGAGCCGGATCGTGAGGATGACCTGTTCGAAGTCGGTGTTCGCGGAGCGGGCGAGATCGATGCGGACTGGGACCAGGCGTGAACCTGTCCAGCGGGGTGCGCCCCATTGGGCCGGCCGTTGCGTGGTGTCGGCGAGCGTGACTTCCAGCTTCCTCGACAACGTCGTTTTGCCGATGCCGCCGATGCCGTAGAACGTCAGCACGTTCTCACGCGGCGCCTCGAGGTCTTCCACGCTGAAGTCCGGGGCGGCGACGCGCTGCAGGTGCTCACTCAGCGCGGCGGTGACGATGTCCCACTGTGCCTGGCGGTTGGTGAAGGCCTCCGTGGCGGCCAAAGCCCGGTCGTTCACGCTGAACAGCGCCCGCAGATCCCGCCCAGCCACGCCCACACCCCCGAAGTGATCACTCTGAGCACCACCCTAGGCCCGTACCCGTCCCGTGAACCAAGCATCCCCCTGATCCATAGACACCATCGCGTACTCGTGGCGGTTTGTTCACGTTCCAAGCCACTGGCCTGATTCTTGCTCGCTCAGCTAGCTGAGCTGAATTACGTTCTCCCACTTTCCCGCAAGGGATTTACGTTCACCACCTCCCCAATTAGTTTTGCCATGTCCATACCAGAAGGCCGAAGAAAGGGTTCCGTGTGAGAGGCAAGACTCTCTTGAATATCGCACTGGCTGCCAGTGCGTTCATGGCCATATCTGCCGCTCCCGCTCTGGCGGATCAGCGGGCGTCATGGGTTTCCACGTGGCAAGAACTCGGCGGCGAGTACGTCAAGGTTGCCAGCTATGACTGTGTGCCGTACAACGAGAGGTGGCCGTCATGGCCCATCGATCGGGTGCACAACGACAATTGCCATCGCAGGGTGTGGCTGCATGAGAACGTCGACAAGACCGGGCATGACATCTGTATTCCAGCTGGGCGGATCGCCTACATTCCGGAGAGGTGGAACAACCCGGCGGTGTTCACGGTCGGCGACATAAGAAATTGCCCCTGATCTGCAGTCGCAGCAGCAGCTTCCTCCCCCTGTCTGCTTCTGCTACAGGAGGAAGCTGCTTCCCTCGGCACCGTTCAACCATCCAAACTGTAGACGGCCCCTAGGTCCTCCATCCGGAAATCAGGAAGCTCACCGGGCGGCCTTATCGTGTACGGCCCTGCGAGCATGGATTTCTGGTCGATTAGCACTGCCGCCCAGATTCCGTCACGAGTGCGCCACGAGAAAGCGCCCTCGAAGGTGACAAAATAAGTCGGGTCCATGGTCGAGCTGACGCCTGGCCCACCCAGTGATCGTATTGCAGAATCCCGGGTCGTAGCCACCACGCGAACCCCCCTCAGTCCGCTGCCGCCGTGATCGGCTGCCCACTGGAATGCAATTCCACGAATTTTACTCAGCTTCTCCTGCGAGATCTCTTCACTCGGCATGGCGTGCAGAATAACAGTGCACGTCAAAGCGGGACAGTTCCTCAAGTCCTCCAGTCGTAGATCCTTTTACTGCAGTGAACGCATCTCAGCCAGCCCAGGAACTCGTGAGTGCTCCTACCCCTCTCGCTCACAGCGGAGAGGACTGGCGTGCACGGATGCCCCAGAGCACTGGTGAGACTGAGTCGCCCGGCCGGTGCTGGGCGCGGTGGTGCACCGGGAGACAATTGCCGTCCATATTCTTCGATTTACTTGGACGGTTGTTGTGAACGACGATGCTGCAGGTCCCAGCTACGAGGGCGCTGTCGACCAGGTGAACCTCGTGATCAACTGGTACAACGAGCAGCTGCTCGCCCAGCGCCGCTCCGGCGCCCCCGACCCGGCCCGCGTGAAGCAGCTGACGGCCGAACGGCAGGAAGCCATCGACGCGATGCAGGCTCTCGATGACGCGGACGCAGCAGAGAGGCGTCGGATCACGGAGCGCTACGAGGCGCGCTTGAGGGACCTGGCCGGCGAATAAAGCGGCTCGGCCAGACGCATGGGCAGAGCCGCGACGGGTGCGGAGGCCGTCAGTCGCTGAGGCTGCAGTTCGGCGGGCATCAACGGTTGGGCCAGCCACATGATCTGCTTCAGCTCGCCGCGGTGCTGCGGCAGCGCCGCCTGCAACTGGCGCTGCCGGGCCAGGAAGCGGTGCCCTTCCTCGTGGGTGTAGGGCCGCTGCCGCTCTGCGTGCAGCGCCCACACCGCGGCCGGGGTACGGCTCCAGCTCCCGGCGGGGGTGCGCTCGTTGCGGTACAACGCGGTGGCGCCTCGGTGCATCACCACCACGGAGTCGACCGCCCCGCTCTCCTCCGCGGCCCGCACCGCCTCGGGGAGCACAGCGAAGCAGACGTCGTGCCCCGAGGCGCTGGTGAATCGCCCCCCGCTGCCGCCGCTCAGCCTGCTAACCTCCGCATACCGTGCGGCGGTGCCCTGACGGCTGTCCGCGGCGCGCACCGCGAGCACCACCAGCTCGACCCGGTAGCCGGCCGCGTGGAACGGGCGGGCGCTCTCCAGGAACTGGTCCGCGCTGCCGGGGGCGATCTCGATGACCACATCGCCTCGCCGGGCACGCACGTAGGCCTCGGCCTGGGTCTGCCACGCCTGGTAGTCGCCCCTGATCCGACTGCTCGCCGTGCGCGGGTCCTCGCGCAGCAGTTTGCCGTAGTCGGGATGGTTGGACTTGAAGTCATCGCCGACGATGCGCGCCGGTTTGCCGCGCAGGGTGCGCCGCACCATATGGGCCAGCCGCGTCTTGCCCGCCCCGGGCTGGCCCATCACGTACACCACAACGGGGCGTTCCTGGGCGGTAATCGATCCGAAGTAGGACGGCACGATCAGCTCGTCGAAGATCCACCGGTGTTCGTCGTGGGTGAGCCGGTAGTAGTCGACGCCCGGCGCCTGGCTGCACGCCTGGGCGATGCGTCGCACCGGCTCGGCCAGTGCGGCCACCCGCTCGGCATCGCGCTGGACCGCCAGGCGCTTGTCCTCGGGGATCGGTCCGTAGTGTGCCCGCCGGTCGGCCTGGGCGACGTCGCTGCGGAAGCGGGCCGTCTCCTGTGCGTCCCAGGGGCGTGCCCGCTCGGCCAGCAGCGCCTGGCGCGCGGCCGGCTCCCGCAGCCACCTGCGGTGGGTGAGTTCGTTCTCGTAGACCACCTCCAGGCCGCGGCGCACCACCAGCAGCCGGTCGCACAGCTGCTCGTGTTCGACGGCGGCCAGGACCTGCGGCAGCTGGGCCGCGCAGTGATCGTGGTTGCCCCACGCCACATACCGTCCGCTGCCTTGCTCGGCCTCGCCCAGGTAGCGCTCCAGGATTCCGAGCTGGCTGAGGGCTTCGGGCACCGCGAGGGCGACGACCTCGATGCGATAGCCGGCCGCCCGGTAGGCCGTCGCCGCCTGGCGGAACTCGTCCGCGTCGGCCAGGGCACTCTCCACCACCGTGTCGTAGCGGTGGGCGCGGACGTGTTCTTCGACCGCGCTCTGCCAACGGCTCGTGTCGGCTCGGACCTTGATGCCGGCGGTGCGGACGTTCTCTTCCAGCAGTTCGCCGTAGTGCTGGTGGGCACTCTTGTAGAAGTCCCTGCCGACCGTGACCGCGCCGCCGCGACGGTTCAGCACCAGCTGCAGCACGTTGGCGAGCCGGGTCTTGCCCGCGCCGGGCTGCCCGGCGACGAACACCACCACCGGCTTGTCTTGTGGCACCGCGTTGCGGGTCCAGGTGGGCAGGATGAGCCGGGTCAGCACGTCCCGGTCCTTGGTGACCGTGTCCTCGGTGATCTCGTACATGATCCGGTAGCGGCCCACATGCATCCGGCGCAGATCGGGCGAGCCGTACGCTGCGCTGCCCTCGGGGCGCGGATCGTCGACAAGGAGGTCGGTGGCATCCAGGACCTGGCGCAGCCCGTCGGGGTCGTCTTTGAGGAACCGGGCGGCCGCGTTCAGTGCGGGCTCGTCCCAGATGACGGTGTGGCTCAAGCCGTGCGCTCCAGCCCCAGTCGAGCACGGACCTCAGCATGGGGAACTCCGGTGACCTCTCCCGCAGCCTGACGCGCGCGGTATTCGGCGAGCGCGAGGGCGTCTTCAAGGTCGGCGAGCTCCTGTGGGTTGATCAGCACGGCTGCGGGCGTGCCGTGGTCGGTGATCGTGATGCGTTCCCGGCCGTGGGAGGCACGACGGACCAGGGTGCCGAACTTGGCGCGGGCCTCGGTGATGGGCAGCGTCTCACTCATAACAGAACTGTACACTTCTGTCAGTCTGCTCGTACACCCCCCACCCTCCTCAATGCGCGATCCAATGTGCGTTTCACGTGCGATCCCAAGAGCGATTGATGTACGATGGCGGCCGGAGGTGACCTCTGTGTCCACTGAGAACGAGCTGTTCAGTGCTGTCGATGCGCTGCTGGAGCAAGTCGCGCAGGACGATCTGCCGGTCCCCGCGGAGCGCAAGAGGCTGCGCGAAGCGGCCGGACTGAGTCAGGCGCAGATCGCTACGGCACTGGACGCCCGCCGCGAGGCGGTCGGGAACTGGGAGGCCGGGCGAACCGAACCGCGGCCGCCGAAGCGCGCCGCCTACGCCCGGCTGCTGGAGGGTCTCGCCCAGCGGTACCCCGCCCCGGCTGCCGACGTGCCCGACACTGCCCCCACGCTGACCGTCCCGGAAGCGTTCACCGGTCCGGGACCGGCTCAGGAGCCTGAGCCGGTCCCGGCACCCGACGCCGTCCCGCCTTCACGTCCGGCGGCGAGCAGCACCAAGCCGACCGCGTCGTCGCGGCGCCCGGGTGCAAAGAAGGCGGCGGCGAAGAAGAACACGGCTGCCGTCGCCGTCGATCCGCGCTTCGAGAACGGGCCGCTCGCGGTCGTGGACTGCGACCAGGACGGGCAGGTGTCGGCGTACTGCGTCGGCGGCCTGGTCCTGGACGTGTCCGCCAAGTCGATCCCGGCACTGGTCGACTGGACGCTGACCGAGGCCCGGCTCGGTCAGGCCCGGCTGCACCGCAACGGCCGTGACGCCGACCCGATCCTGGTCCTGACCCAGTCCGCGCTGGAGCGCTACGGCCTGCCCGTCGCCCTGTCGGAGGAGGAGCGGCACGCGAGCCGACTCCCGGCCGGCCACAAGGTGGTCAAGCAGATCGAGCGGGCCGGACTCCAGCTCACCCAGCGCGGGTTCGGGCCGTGGGCCCGCATCTTCCGCGAGCCCGAGGGCTCCCGGCGGCGCTGCGTCCAGCTGTGCATCCTGTCCTGGAACGCGCTGGACACCCGGCAGTGGGACCGTAAGGACGACCCGCAGCTGCCGACGATGCACCCGGCCGACCTCGCTCGCTACCTGGGCCTGTACGCGGCACGGGTGATGACGCCGCGCGGCACCACCGCAACGACCGGCCTGGAACTGATGGCCGCGCTGCGCCCGCCGACCCGCGCGGAGAAGGACCCGGCCACCGGGGAATTCAAGCGGGCCTTCAACGACGACGCGCTCACTACCCTGTACCCGGTGGTGGAGTGCGAGGTCCCCGACGAACACCCCATCCTCAAGGACAAGTTCGCCCGCCACCACCTGCGCACCCCGGCAGAGATGCTGATGGAGGAGCCCTACGACTGGTGCCGGCCGCTGACCGATGACGAGTGCATGAACCAGTTCCTGGTCGCGATCGACATCAACATGTCGTTCGCCGCGGCCGCCAACGGACTCACCGTCGGGCTGAACGGACCGACCCACCTGACCGGCCACCCGAAGTTCGACGCGTCGCTGCCCGGCTCATGGCTGGTCGACCTGAGCCACGTTGACCTGTCCCGCGTGCAGATCAACGGCCGCACCGTCGACGGAGACCGGCTGCCCTCACCGTTCACGCCGAAGGGCGACCGGCCCGAGGGCCCGGCCTGGTACGCCACCCCGACCGTCGCCTACGCGGTGGAGCTCGGCTTCGACGTCGCCCCGCTCGAGGCGCACGTCCGTACGCAGACCGGCCGCTACCTGGACGCCTGGTACAAGCGGCTACGCGACGCCTACATCGAGACCATGGCCGACCTCGGCGTCACCACCGACCTCGGCGGCCAGGAGTTCCTGGACGCCATGGCCCGCTCCAAGAGCGTCGACCCGACGATGGCACTGCTGGCGACCGCAATCAAGGCGACGGCCAAGGGCGGCATCGGCAAGCTGCGCCAGCGCAGCCGGGGCCAGGTGCCCTACTACGAGCCCTACCCGGCGCTCAACCGGGAGACATGGCGCCCCGACATCCGCGCCGCCGTGCTGGCCAACCAGCGGATCGGCGTGCACCGCAAGCTGATGAAAACGGCGGCCGCCGCCGACCTGTACCCCATCGCCATCGGCACCGACGCCATCGTCTACCCCTCGCCCGGCCCGTCCCCACTGGACGTCCTGCCGCACACCAACGAAGGCAAGCCCGTGCCGGGCACGTTCCGGCTCGGCATCTCGCCGGGGATGGTCAAGCACCAAGGCACCCAGACCGTCCTGTGGGCGGAAGAGCAGTTCGAGGAACGCGGCGGCGTCTTCAACATCGCCAACCTCATCAAGACCGACCAGAGCGCCGGAGAAGGGGAGTAACCCGTGGTCGACTCGCTCGGGGAGAGCCTGGATCGCGCGCTGGAAGGGGCGTTCACCCGCCGCATCCCGCAGTCCGCGCAGGCGCAGATGAAGTACTTGGTCAAGCAGCTCAAGGGCACCAAGGCCGCCGCCCAGGCGCTCGGGATCTCCCAGCGCACGGTGGAGCGGTACGTGGTTGGCAAGCTCAAGCGGCCCCGCAAGGACCTCCGTGGCCGCCTGGAGCGCGAGGTCAAGAAGCGGTGGCAGCCCCAGGTGCGCGCGAAGGCGAGGAAGAAGGCGGCGTCCACAGGCGGCCTGGTCGTCTCCACCCGCGCCCGGTTCGGATTCGAAGCCGCGGGGGGCACGACCGACGATGCCCGGATCCGGGACATCAACCAGGCCCTCACCCCCGAGTGGGCCGACCGCTTGTTCACCGCCCGGGAGCAGGGGGCCAATGAGCAGCAGCTCCAGCAGATCGCGGCCGACGGCCTCGCGCAGATGTACTTCCGCGCGAACAACTCCCGCGCCCACGGGTTGGGCGTGGAGTTCACCGACGTGGAACGGCTCGACATCGAGCTGTAGAGGCCCGGTCGTCAGTGAGGCCCTGCACCGTGCTCCTGGAGCCGGTGCAGGGCCTCACCCGCGTATCCGTGGGGGACGGAGTTCATGTACGCGTCGACCCGTTCAACGCCGACGGTCTGCGTATCGTCACGGGCGGCGCTGACCGCAGGGAAGAGGCCCGTGGGTGTCAGTCGGTGTCGGCGCGAGGCTGCCCGTCTTCTTCCGTTGGGTTGGGCGCCTCCGAGGCGGCCGCCCAGTCGGCAGGGTGCGATACGGGCAATAGTCGAAACTGCTGTGCGTGAGTGCTGTCGTAAGGGGCGCCAGCGGACTTCATTCGAGTGTGGTCGCGAATGAGCAGCATCTCGATCACGCTCGCCGCCGTTTGCAGGTCCTCCGCAGTCGTCCCCGCTGGAAGAGCTGCGGGAGACGTGACGATGCCGTTCGCGCCGCGGTCTACGTAGAAGCCTCGCTGTTTGGCGAGGTTGGCCTCACGCGCCGCGACCTCAGCTTCTGCCTGCCGCTCTGTGTGGGCCGTCTCCCATGCTTCATAGCCCGAACTCATATCGCGCAGGGCTGCGTAGTCACCCCAGAATTCCGCGAGTTCGTCGCCGAAGACGATGGCCTCAAGGTACTTCTTCGTGTGGCTTCGCCCGTGTTGAGCCAGCGCGTCCACGACTCGTGGTGATGCATCCTCCTGACTCCAGGCACTCTCGAAGGCCTCATAGATCCAAAGAGCCTTGCCGAGCTCCTCCTGTGCCAGGACGGTGAGCGATCGTGCCCGCCCATAGGACTCTGCGGACAACAGCATGTGTGCATCGGTGATCAGTGAGGAGGCGTTGTCCACCAACGCCTTCCAAAACTCGCGCGCCTGCACCGGGCTCATCTCGACCATGGCCTCAAGTGTGCCCTGCCTGCAGACACCCGTTAGGTGGTGGCCAGCCCCCGCTTTCTCACCAACCGGCGAGGAAGCGCCGCAAGCCGAATGCACGCTCAGCCTGGCACCGCAGAGGCCCTCATCACATGCGCCGAGGACGCGATGTCGCTGATGTCGGCAGTTCACCGTCGAGCACCTGACGGGTAGCCACCAGAAACTCTCGCCGTGCCGTATCCAGGCGCGTGTACTCCCCATCCATGAGGTCCAGCATCGCGATGCGCCCGTCGTCCATAGTGTCTCGCATCAGTACCTCGACTTCGCGGGGCGGCATCCCCAGGCTCGCCTGCAGACACGCAACTGCTGAGTCGTAACACCGGCTAAGTGCTCCGTGGGCAATGTGAGGGTCGGCCATCAAGGCGTCCGGCGGAGGCGTATAGCTGCTGAGCGCTGCCATCGTGCCCGGTCGCGCGTGTGTAGGCGAGAGCACGACGGAAGTGTGCGCCTCTCGCAGGCTCTGCAACGCATGTTGGAGTTGCGCAAGCGCGGTCCAGGCATCATGTACAGGAGCGGCAAGCTGCTCTCCCCGGGCAATGGCACGACGCTCGTCATCCAGTGCCGAGTAGAAGTTTCTCCATGCGCGAGCCCCGAAGCCGTCCTCGTTCGCCAAGGAGACAGTCTCCTCGCAGCACGCCACTAGCTCTACTGCGGCCTCGATCACGGCAAGCGGCCCCTCCAACTCCAGCACAACGAATGCCCGTTTCAGATCACGCCGTGCAGCTCCCAGCGCATCGTCGCCGGACGTACGTCCGTTGAGCATCCCAATTGCCTGAGCGGTCACCTCTTCAGAGGCGAGGAGGAACGAGGACCACGCCTCCCGCCGCACCCCGCGGCGCCAGTGATCGTGGGCCGAGTCGGACTGTGCGCGTACGGCATCCAAGGCGGCCCTGTAAGTCGCCTCTGCTTGACCCAAGCCAGCTTGATGTGTGGCCTCAGCAGATTTCAGAGCCGCTCGCAGCTGCCATCGGCCGATCAAGAGGCTGGAGGGGACTCCGACGACTGCCACGGCTGCTGCGGCGATTGCTCCGACCCCCTGTAAGTCCATCAAAGGGAGATTCTGCCGACCGGTGGGGTCGATGGCCAGCGAAGCCCAAATGTCGTCGCTGCTCGATAGCTGTGGCCCCAAGGCCCGTGGTACTCAACCGCCCCTACGGCGCCTCGTCACCCTCGATGGCGTCGTCCTCTGCAGGTACCTCGAAATCGATGGAAGCCAGGTTCTCAGCCTTCTGTTCCGCGCTTAGCTTCTTGATCCTGTACCTCTCGTCCAGCTTGCGCGCCTTCAGCCCCCAGGCCAATGCCCGCGCTCGCATCCCGTTGTCGCCCGTGACCACGGTGACGGGCGTGGGGAAGATGGCCTGCTGCAGGTAGAGGGCGCGGGAGACGATTTCGTCGTCGTTGTTCGGCAGCCGCACATGTCCTGGCTCGTCCAGCAGTACCTCGATCGAGGTTCCCGCAACCTCGTGCCGTCCGGTGACCTCGATGGCAGTCAGCGTCTTCTCCAGAAGCGCGAAGACACCCCGCGCTCTTCTCTGGACCGTGTCACTGATCGCGTACGACTTCTTGTCGATTTCGTCCACGACGACGTGGGGGATCACGACGGTGGTGCCCTTGCCGAAGATTCTCTGCCACGGGATCTTGTCGTAGCGCATGTGGTGCAGCAGGTCGTTGGTGTCCAGGACCACCGTCTTGGCCTGGTGATCCTTGAATCGCTCCTTGGTCTCGCGCAGCTCGTTGGCCAGCTGCGCGAAGAACGCCCGCAGCTCAAAGAACTCCCCGTTGAGGAGATACGCCAGCCGTGCCGGCTCATAGTGCCCGTACATGATCGAGGTATAGCGCTCACCACGCAGCCGGGCCGCGACGGACCGGTCGGCGAACACCTCCAGGAGCTCCTGGGCCGCCTTCAGAGTCCACTGGTCGTACTCGCGCACCACGGGCACCATCGCATCGCGGTCCTCGGATCTGCTCCAGTTGTTCCCGCTACTGATGTGCGGGATAGACACCTGCACGTTGTTCAGGCCCTGCTCGGTCAGGGTCTCCAGGAACTTGATCGCTTCGTCGCACGTCTTGCTGGGCTTCAGCAGCATGGCCGCTCCCTGCTCCATGGCCGTCAGCGCTCGTTGAGGACGGCTCAGGAAGCATCGTCTCAATGCCCGGCATGGCTGAGGACGAGAAGGCCAGCCGCGGGGCGTTCCACGTCGCCGATATCGCAGACCGGGCACAGCTCCAGATGGATCGGGCGCCCATGGTCATGCCGAGCTGTCCGGTTGTGCCGCCCCCGTCTCATCTCCGGGGGCAACGAGGCCATCGAAGTTGCCCATGGCGGTGGAGGCTTCGCACACGCCGGTGGCGTCGGTGTCGATGGGGGTGAGAGTGCCGTCGCTTCGGACGGTCCAGGCCACCAGAGGGTCCACATTGAACGTGCCGTCCTGGTTCTTGAACCGAGCGCTCCACCCGCCCCCAGGGATGGCGGCGACAACGGGGTGCCCACCTTCCGAGAGCCCGGTGAAGGCGCGGCCGTTGTTCGCCGGGACAAGTCGACCGCTGCGCTCATCGACGACGAGCGCTTGGCCCTCGTCGTCCCAGGCGATGACGGGCTTGCTCCTGTAGACCGTGCGGCCGCCCTCTTCCTGCTTGTAGTTCGCTTCGTAGGGGTGTTGTGCTGGGATCACTACGTCTCCTGGGCAGGTGGGTACTGGTCTTGGTGTGACCGTAGGGCCGGGGTGGTCTGTCCGTCCGGAGAATTGGTCAGGCCAGACCGGTCGTACGACGTCCCGCCACCGGGCCTCTGTCCACAGGCCGGGTCGGGCCTGATGATCAGGTGACTGCTGACGACGTGAAGCGTGCGGCCAAGACCCGCGCCAAGATCCTGGACGGCTTCGCCCGCGCGGAGCGGGCCCTGTTCACCCGGCCCGCGCCGAAATCCGCGCGGGCGCAGATGAAATTCCTTCGCAAGCGGGAGAAGGGCTCCACCAAGTCCTTGGCGGCGCGGCTGGGCGTCTCCCGCAAGACGGTGCAGCGCTACCTCTCGGGTGCCTCCACCAAGCCGAACAAGCGCCTCCAGGAGGCGGTGCAGGAGACCGAGTCGGAGTGGCAACCGCAGGTCAGAGCACAGGCGAGGCAGCGCGCGACGTCCTCGGGCGGGCTGGTCATCTCCTGCCGGGCGTACTTCGGATTCGGTCCGGAGGGCACCTCGGACGCGGGCCGGGTACGGGACATCACGGTCGCGGTCACCCCCTCCCATGCGGCCGCCATCCTCGCCACACAGGAGGACGGTGCGACGGAGAGCGTTCTGCATGACGCGGTTGCGGAGGCAATCGCAGACGCCTATTTCCGTCAAGCCGACGGTGGTCGCGCGGGCCTGGAGGTGAAATTTGCAGACGTGGAATGGCTCAACTCGGTTTTAGCAGTGCGCAATTCGAGAGTGCTGTAGACCTGGGTGACTGGCCCGCCGAACTGCATTCCCGGCCGGGCCCTCGTTTCCAATTCCGAGCTGATAGCGAGTCCTGATGCACACGTCCGACGGGTGGCGGCGGCGCCGTGTCCCCGAGGCCCGCGGCCGTGTCGGCGCTCCGCGCACGCCGATCGACTACGCGAAGGTCGGCCGGTCCTCGGTGCGGCGCCGCGCGCGGGGCATGACGCCCAGCGAGGCGGTGGAGGCGCTCGGGGAGGCCGAACTGCGCGCGCACCTGGACCGCCGCGACGAAGCCGCGCCGACGACGGCGGCCGCCGTGAAGCGGAGCTCGCGGAGTGGCGGCGCATCGTGCAGCTGCTCGCCGCGACCGGCGGCCCGTACGACCCGGACGCCGACGCGGTCGTCCAGGAGGAGCTCGCCGAAGACCGGCGCCGCGAAGAAGTTGAGCAGCAGCGCCGCCAGGAGCAGCAGCGGGTAGCCGCAAGGGCCGACGAACTGGCGGGCCTGGCCGGGGCCGGCCGACTCGATCGGACTGTGGCGAGCCGCCCCGGGGACGAAGCCGCCCGTGAACTGCTGGCCGACCGCGGCGACTATCGCGCCGGTGCGGTCGACGACTGGCTCGCCCGCGCCCTCGCCGACCGCACCGGCCACTACGCCGACCCGGACGCCCGGACGGCCGCCGTCGCCCTGCTGCCTGTCCCGGTGCTCGCCCGCGCCGCGCTGCTCGCCGCCCTCGCACGCACCGGCGCCCCGGCCGCCGACGGCGACCTCGAGTTCGTCGGCCGCCTCGCCCAGGCCGACCCCGCCGCCACGACCGCGCTCGCCTCATGGCTCGACACCGCGGCTGCGGTGAAGGACGGCACGCCATGAGCGCGGCGGACGAGGTGGTGGCCACCTGGAGCGAGCACAGCGCCGTCGGCCACCACGACGAGGACCTGCTCGCCGACGGCCGGGCCATCGCCTGGACCCAGCCGCCCTCCGGCGAGATGCTCCACCCCGGCGACGGCGTCCCTGACTACAACCCGATCTGCTCGTGCCCGCGCGTTCCGAAGGAGTTCTGCATGGAGTGCGCCGGCTGCGCTGCCTGCGGGCAGTGCACCGGACCGCACGTCTGGCCGCCACCCCGGAACTGATCACCGAGAGCAAGCCCCCAGACCCCCAGCACTCCTGTGAGGCGGCTGGGGATCTGGGGCCAGAAATGGGCCTGTTGTCCTGTATGCCTGTGAGGTAGGACCGATGTTTTCCCACGTGGACGCGTTCCTGTGAGGCGACCTGTGACCCTGTGACATGGGAGGTCACCGACACCCATCACGCTCACCGTGCGTCACATTACGGTGTCACGCGCCGTGTCACGCCGACTGTCACGCCCGCCGTGCCACCACGCGATAGCACCCTTCGAATGTCCGTAGACACACTCACCTGGGTCCTGGGTCCACCTGGGTCCGGGGATCTGCGTCATCGGGTGGGTTTCGTCCGTACCGCAGACCGGTGCCGCGCCCCGGCGATACCGTGATGACACACGCCAGATGACGCCCCAGGAGCCCTCAATGAGCCAGGAGCCTACCGCCGCACCCGACCGTCAGCCGCTCGACGAAGCCGCCGCCGAATCGGTCCGCAGGTACGCGGCCGACCAGCGCGCGCGAGTCGACGTCCTCGCCTCCGTGCTGGAGGACATCGCCGAACACGGCTACCCCTCGCCCGAATCCGGTGTGCCGTGGGAGGTCGCCCGCGACGCCCACCTCACCCATCTCGCCGACGGGGAGCCCCGTGTCGCCTGAGCACGGCTCGCGGCGCTCCCAGGTCATCCTGGTGGAGCCCGCGCTCACCCAGCTGGCGAAGCTCACCGCGTCCGAGACTCACCGCCTGGACCGCGCGATCGTCGCCATCAGCGTCAATCCGGAGCTCGGCACCGAGGTACCGGGAACCTTGCTGCGCGACTACGCGGACGAGATCGACGGTGTGCGGGTCATCTACTACGTGACCGCTCTGCGGACGATCACGATCGTGGCGTACGTCGAAGCCTGACCGTGGGAACAGCAGCGCCCCGGATTCGAGCAGATCCGGGGCGCTGCTGTGTCTGCTGCGAGTGGTTGGGAGGGCCGAAGAGCGATGACATTCGCTTGCTAGCGGAATCCGATCGAGGCACCGCAGCTCAGGTGACGCTCTCAGCGCCCTCGGGTCGGTGCACCCCCGGCCCTTGGAGGCCTGCGGCGCACCGACGGGGCCTTGCCCTGCGTACGAGGCAGCAGCCTAGGGCTAGCCCTAAAAGGACAACGTGGCTGAGACCGGGGACGGTTGACGGAGACACCTCCAAATGACTCCCCAACGAAATGACACAGCCGGGTGGTGTCGACCGCAGGCGTGTCCTGGCGGGCATTCGTCGGCCGAGGAGGGTGGGTGTTTACCAGGAAAATGGCCAACCGCGATCGGCCCTGCTTCACCACAGAGTGTGGCCCCTGCGCCATGGACAGCACCTACAGCGACTCTGATCCGGTATACGCCAGGCAGAGTCTCCTGCGGCACCCTGCCGGTCAGCGGCTGGCCCGCAGCTGGGGGCGACGTACGGGGCTGACGGGACTGAACTTTGCAGATGACGGAAGTCCCTGCACTGGCGGGACTCTAAAATCCCGCACACTTTTTGGTCCCGCCCTCAAATCCGTAGAAAAAGTGCAGGTCAGGAGGCATCTACCCGCCGATTACGGGACTGACGGGACCCAGCCTTACAGTTATCACCTGAACAAGACATCACCAACACGCGCGCGCTCACTATGAAGGCCTGCCACCTCCCCCCAGCAGCTTATAACTGCTGGATTCGGTCCCGTCAGTCCCGCTGTCGACGATCGCGCCCCACTGACCAGGCATTTCCCGGTACGGGACTGAATCGCTCCGCACAACGCGGGACTGAACTGCCCCCACATGGGCGCCCCTGCCTCCCCTCCTTGCGGGACTGACGGGACCGAGAATCCCCGACACGCCGGGGTGTTCCTTCCTCGCGAACCCCTGTGGGCTACGCTCGTGCCGCAAACCTGAATCCTCAGTCCCTTCAGACCCGTTGGTCCCGCTGGAGACCGCCCCTGCTCAGGGAGCTCCTGCAGGACGAGGGAGCTTCAGAGACCGCCCCAAACTGTGACAAGGACGACCCGGTGACCCGCCAGCCCTCGACCGCACCGTTGGTCCCGGACGAGGCCGTGCACGGAAACGCGATCGCCCGGTGGTGCGCCCGGGCAGGATGGCCGGTGCATCCGCTGGCGCCGCTGCAGAAGGTCCCGCCGGCCAACTGCCAGGCCTGCAAGGAGGACCGGCACACCCCTGTGTCGTGCCCGTGTAAAGCGGCCGGGCGCTGGTGCCACGGATTTCATGCTGCGACTACCGATCTCGACCGCATCGATGCCTGGTGGCACTCGGAGTCCCATTTCGGCGTTGGTGTCTCCTGCGGGCCTGCGGACCTGGTCGTCCTGGACGTGGATGCCCACGCAGCGCAGGTTCCCGACCGGTCCCGTCTCCTGCCGGGCATCCCGATCGCCCCTCAGGTCAACCTGGACGGTCTGGCCACAGGCTTCGACACTCTGGCGCTGCTGGCAGCGCTCCGCCGCCAGCCCAGCCCGGTCGAGGACACCGGGACTCTGCGAGTACGCACGCCGTCCGGCGGACTGCACATCTGGTACCGCAACCCGCACCCCGCCACCCGCTACCGCTCCTCCACAGGATCGAGCCCGAAGATGGCGCTGGCCTGGCAGGTGGATGTGCGCTCCGACAACGGCTACATCGTTGCCCCCGCAACCCGCACTGCCGCAGGCAGCTACCGCCCCGTGGGAGACGCCCGCTACCCGGCGCCGCTGCCCAAGTGGCTGTCCGAAGAACTCGTCCGCACCCACCACGTTCCCGCCCCGATCCCTGGGCCTGCCGCCGTTCCCCGTGCCCCGCGGCGGCGCCGTTCGGCCAAGGGTGCAGAACGTCTCCTGGAGCCGCTTCTGGCCGAGGTCGCCGCCTGCGCGGCAGTGCCGGAAGGCGCCAGCTTCACGGAAAAACTCAACCGCGTCGCCTACACAGCCGGCGGCCTGGTCCAGGGCGGCCACCTCACCGAGACCGAGGTGCGCGAGCTGCTTCAGGAAGCGGCCCGTGCCGCGCGCCCAGCCCAGGAACACCGCAACCTCACGATCATCGAGTCCGCTCTGTCTGCGGGCGCCCAGCGCCCCCTCCACCCCCGAGGACGTTCATGAGCGCCGAGCCCGCACGCTTCGACGCCGAAGCGGCCGCCGCCCAGATCCACCAGCAGAGCCTGGACTTCACGCTGCCCGAAACGCATCCCAGCCTCCCGGCCCAGCAGACCGACGCCCGCTACCCACCCGCCGCCCCCGCCCCGGACGTCTTGTTGCCCAGCTCCCTGACCGACCGGGGCAACGCCAAGCTGTTCGCACGCCTCTACCGCGACCAGTTCCGCTACGTGATCGGCATGGGCTGGCACTCCTGGGACGAATACCGCTGGAAACTGACCGGCGGCGACGAAGCAGCGGTGTGGGCGGCCGGCGAGATGGCCGAACAGATCCCCGACCACGACCCCCAGGGCCGATTCACCGACCGCCAACTGGCCGCCCACCGCCGCCACTCCGAATCCACCTCCGGCCTCAAAGCCCTGCTCTACCAGGCGCAGGCCGCCCCCGGGCTGCGCCTGGACCCGGAGATCCTGGACGGCGACATCTACGCCCTGTGCACCCCCGCCGGCGTCGTCGACCTGCGCACCGGAACGCTCCGCAAGCCGGACCCGCTCACCGACATGCACTCCCGCGCCACCCTCGTAGCCCCGCACGCGATGCCGATCCCGCGCTGGGAGAGCTTCCTGCGCGACACCTTCGGCGAGGACACGAAGGGCCTGGAGACCACGCGCTTCCTGCACCTCCTGCTCGGCTACTCGATCACCGGGGACGTCGGCGCGCAGGTCCTGCCCTTCCTCTACGGGTCGGGAGCCAACGGCAAGAGCGTGCTGCTGGAAGTGATGACCCAGATCCTGGGCGACTACGCCAACGCCGCCCCGCCCGGATTCCTCATGGAGAAGGGCAAGTTCACCGAGCACTCCACCGAACTGACCGAGCTGCACGGCCGACGCATCGTGGTGTGCAGCGAGCTCAAGCCCAACGACAAGTTCAACGAGGCCCGCGTCAAACTCCTGACCGGCGGCGACACCATCACCGCGCGACGGATGCGGCAGAACTTCTTCACCTTCACCCCCACGCACAAGCTGTGGCTGCTCGGCAACCACCGGCCCGAAGTGGGGACCGGCGGCTACGCGTTCTGGCGCCGCATGCGGATCATCCCCTTCGAGCGCAGCGTCCCCGACGAGCGGAAGATCGACAACCTGGCCGCCGAACTGGTCCGCGACGAGGGCCCCGGCATCCTGCACTGGCTCATCGAGGGCGCCCGGCGCTACCTGGCCACCCGCGATCCACTGACCGGTCCGGCCTCCGTACGCGTGGCCACCGCGGCGTATGAGACCACCGAGGACCATGTAGGCCGCTTTCTCACCGAGTGCTGCACCAAGGGTTCGGACTGCGGCGGCTCGGACCTGCGGGTGGAGCAGAAGCTGCTGTACGAGACCTACGGGCGCTGGTGCTCGGAGGAGGGGATCCGCCCCTCCACGAGCCGCGCGTTCGCCAGCCGCATCCGGCAGGAGCTGGGCCTGGCCTCACCCGCAGAAATGATCAAGAATAATACGAAGAAGCTCTACCCCGGCCTCGCCCTGCTTGCGGACGACAGCGCCGAAGACGCAAGCGGGACGCCGTGAGGAGCCGTGACCAGCGCAACGAGTGCGCGGGCCGACCGTACGATGGACGATGCCTGCTTCTCCCTCCCACTCCTGACGGAGCGGGTAAGGCGGGCCGCGTGGATGCCACACCCGAAGGCCGGTGCCCGGCCGCGAAGACCAAGGAGGCCTGATGAGCGCGATTCCGCAGGAAGGCGATCTCGTCCAGGAAGCCGAGGTCGTCTGGCTGGAGGACACCGCGGACATGGACTATGTTCGCCAGGCCCTGGACAAGGTCGGCACCCGTAAAGGCAAGCCGCGCTATGAACGCGACGGTCGTCTGATCGGCTACTCCAACCTGACGCCGGACGCGCCGCGCAGCGCCGACAGCGGCCTTTTCGCCCGCCGCACGTTTTATCTGCTGCCGCACGACCGTCCCAACCGGCCTGATGACCCGGAGTGCCCCTACCGGGTGGGCTCCCCGCTGGAAGCCGTCGACCCGCGGACGATCGAAGCGGGCAAGGCCGGATCCAAGACCCCCCGGTCCCAGGCAACCGGGGAGATAGTGCCCGCCCGCTCGTAGCGACGACGCCACCCTCTGCCTCCGCCGCCCCCTGGGCGCAGCAAGAGCTGCTGCAGCTCGTTAGTACCGAGGGCCTGGTGCTCGCGGTGGTGACGATCACCGGAATCTCGAAGCACGGTGACCGGTACGCCCTAGAAGGCGACCTGTTGCGGGGTGATGCGCGGGTGGGTCGGCAGACGTCGACGCCGCATCGCTCGCGGAACTCCGTGGCGTACTGCTGAGCCTGGGCCCGGACGGTTCGGGGGCGGTCGACGCCACGCTCGAAGTGTCCGGCACGGCTGTGGTTGGTGGCTGGTTTCGGGTCGTGTCGCCGAGAAGGGGGGCGGGTACGGCTCGGACAGCGACGGTTGAAGGGGGCGGCGGGATGGGGAAAGCCAGCCGGGGCAAACGCGAACGTTCCCGCGAAGCGGCCGGGCAGTGGACGGCCGCGGAGGCCGCCCGCAAAGCGCACCGAGCCCGCACCGACACACTGCGGCTGCTCGCGGGCAACAGCCTGGTCCACACTCTGGTCGCGTCGAACCTGAACAACGTGCTCGGAGAGATGACCGCTGTTCTGATGAACAGTGATGCCCCCGAGGGCAGCTGGCATGAGGCCGCCCTCGCCATCGTGCTCGGCAAGCAGGGATACAAACCGCCCTGGCCCACAGGCCCTGGCCCGGCCGCCACTTGGCAGATCAAGCAGACGATGAAGCTGCTGAGGAGCGCCGAGGTGTTCGTCGTGTCGCCTGCCGCACACGCCGCGGTCATGGCGGCAGCCGCCACCCTGGATCCGGCCGACGTCAGCAGCCTCCATCGCGATCAGGACATCGTGGTCCCCAGCGGCTTGTTGGTCCTGCCCGAGCCCGTCGTCGTCATCAACCGGGCCGGCTCGCTGTCCGACACGGCGGCCTTCGGCTGGGACTTCACCACCCAGCACCAGATCCTCCCGACCGCCCGCTACCCCGGAGTGCGAGTCACCACGTTCATGGACCGCGACGGGCCCGTCCAGCCCGAACACTGGCGACAGATCGTCAGCCACGCCCGCGCCCTGGGCTCCCCGATGCCCCGGCTCGTGCTCGATGGCATGTACGGCATGCGCGGCGACGGATGCCTCGCCAAGGAGAGCGACGAGTATCGCGCCCAGATATCCGAACAGCACCGCGAGATCCAGAACGCGCTCAACAGCGCCGCCCAGTGGCGGGCCGAACCGGTGGCGGAGATGGGGGAGTGGAACGGCGAGCGCATCAACGACGTCCACGACGACTTCGCATGCCGCTACATGTTCGCCTTCTGGCGCCTGGCCGCGCAGGGCATCACCACCCCGCTCACCTCCACGGCGGGCGCCGTCCCGCACGGGCCGACCGCGCCCGGTGAGCCCGTCGACCCGGATGTACGGATCATCCGGCTCAGCAAGCAGGTCACCCGCTCCGACGAGCGTGCCGACGCGTCCTCTGGCAAGGCGACACGCTCTTATCACCACCGGTGGCCGGTACGCATGCACAAGGTCCGCCAGTGGTACCCCAAGAGCCAGGAACATCGGGTGATCTGGAGAGGCCCCTACATCAAAGGCCCGGCTGAGGCCCCCCTCATGTTGGGGGAGAAGGCGTACGTCGTCGACAGCTGAGTCCTGCCCCCAACTGGTTGACATCTGCTGTTTGAGCAGGTCACGGCGTGTGCCGGCGGGGTTGGGTGTGTGTCTTCTTCTCGATGAGCATCTGCTGCTCGGCAGAGTCGAGGACTTCGTAGGGTGAGGTCCCGCAGTGGGCCCATCCGATGCCGAAGCTGATGCCGACCCGCAGGGCCTGTTCGGCGATGCGGATCGGCGGGATGACCGCATTGCGCAGGCGGACAGCGAGGTCCTGGGCGTCGGCGGGGCTGAGCTCGTCGGCCAGGAGGGCGAACTGGCCGCCGCGGATCCGGGCGACGGTGTCGTGGGGGTGTGCGCTGTCGGTGAGGCGTTTGGCCACTTCGATGAGGACGGCGTCGCCGGTCTGACGTCCGAAGCGGTCGTTGATCGTTTTGAAGCCGTCGAGGTCGCCGATGAGGACGGCAAGGCCCTGGTCGCCCTCATCGCCAGGTCCCAGTGGTGAGACTAGGTGTGTGTGCGCGGTGGCGCCTTCGGGGTCTGTCGGCGAGCTGTTCCGGTCACGACTTTGGGTCCCCAGTCCGGCCAGCTGATCGTGAGCACGTTGTACTGCGCGAGGGGGTGGGGCTCATGGGCGGCAGAGTGCGCTAATTTCGGGCCGCATGAAAGACACCTCCCGACTGCGTCAGGCCGTCCTTACGTGGCTCGAGCACGCACAAGACCTTCCCTCCATACCCCAGGCCATCACCGACGTAGCACTGGCGGCTGAGCCAGAGTTCGACGCTGTGATCAACGCGGTGGTGGACGCGGCGCCGAGGTCCCAGCACCGCGACCTGTACGGCAAGTCCGACGGCGACTGGTTGCCCAACTGGTCCACGCTCCTGGGCAGATCCGGCCTGGGGGAGGCGTCCCGTCTGGTCGCCCAGGGAGCGACGGTTCCGGTG